>NZ_SZWJ01000101.1:0-13842 GCF_012184455.1 Caulobacter sp. SSI4214
GCCGGGCCCGTGCTTCTGGCCGCCCTGGCCAAGCTCGCGGCCTTTCCGCTGATGGTCTGGCTGGCGGTCGGCCTGACCCCGGCCCCCGCCGCCTTCCGCGCCGGCGCCACCCTGCTGGCGGCCGCGCCTACGGCGGTGAGCGCCTTCATCCAGACCCGCGCCTACGGCGTATTCCCCCGAGGCGCGGCGCGGATCGTGGCCCTGACGACAGCGCTTTCGGCCATCACGTTGGCGGTGGCGGCGCTGGTGTTGAAGTCCTGACCCAGCGCTTGGCGATGATCGAGGCGCCCTAAGACGAAGGCCCGCCGCGTGGGTCGCGGCGGGCCTCTTTTCAAATCCAAGAGGATCGCTACGGACGATCAGCCAGCCAGCGCCGCCTTCACCGCCGCCAGGCCGTCTTGCGCCTTGCTGTCGTCGGGAGCGCCGCCCTGGGCGAAGTCGGCCTTGCCGCCGGCGCCCTGGCCGCCCATGGCGATCACCGCGGCCTTGGCGAGATCGGCGGCGCTGAACTTGGCCGTCAGGTCAGAGGTCACCGCGACGGTGACGGCGGCCTTGCCGTCCGACGTTCCCACCAGGGCGACGACGCCGCTGGTCAGCTGCTTCTTGAACTCCTCGGCCACGCCGCGCAGCTCCTTGCCGCCGACGCCATCGAGGACGCGGGCGATCAGGGCCACGCCATTGACGTCTTCCGGACCGGAGGCCGCGCCGCCGCCGCCCAGGGCCAGCTGCTTCTTGGCCTCGGCCAGTTCCTTCTCCAGGCGCTTGCGGTCGGCGATCAGGGCGTCGACGCGCGAGGCGACCTCGGCGACCGGGGTCTTGAACTGGTCGGCCAGCGACTTGGCCACACCCGCCTGGTCCAGCAGGAAGCGGCGAGCCGCCTCGCCGGTCAGGGCCTCGATGCGACGCACGCCGGCGGCGACGCCCTGCTCCGAGACGATCTTGAACAGGGCGATGTCGCCGGTGCGGGCCACGTGGGTGCCGCCGCACAGCTCGACCGAATAGGCCTTGGCCTCGTCGGTCAGCGATTTGCCCAGCGTCAGCACCCGGACGCTGTCGCCGTACTTCTCGCCAAACAGGGCGACCGCGCCGGCCTCGATGGCCTCCTGCGGCGCCATTTCCTGGGTCTCGGCCAGGACGTTCTGGCGGATGACCGCATTGACCTCGGCCTCGATCTTGTCGAGCTCCTCGGGGGTCAGCGGGCCGCCGTGGCTGAAGTCGAAGCGCATCCGCTCGCCGTCGACCATCTGGCCCTTCTGGGCGACGTGCGGACCCAGCACGTGGTGCAGGGCCGCGTGCACCAGGTGCGCGGCCGAGTGGTTCGAGCGCGTGGTGTGGCGGCGCTCGGCGTCGACCGAGGCCACGACCGCGTCGCCGACCTTCAAGTCGCCCGACAGCTCGACGCGATGGACGTGCAGGTCGCCGGCCTGCTTCTGGGTGTCGAGCACGCGGTTCTCGCGGCCGTTGGCCTCCAGCACGCCGGTGTCGCCGGCCTGGCCGCCGCTCTCGGCATAGAAGCTGGTGCGGTCCAGCAGGACCTCGACGGTCTCGCCGGGGCGGGCGCTCTCGACCTCATGGCCATCGACGACGATCGCCTTGACGACGCCGGTGGTCTCGGTGGTCTCGTAGCCGACGAAGGCCGTCGCCCCGACCTTTTCCTTGATCGAGAACCACGCGGCCGCCGCGCCCTGCTGGCCGGAGCCCGCCCAGTTGGCGCGGGCCATCTCGCGCTGCTTCTGCATGGCCGCGTCGAAGCCGTCGGTGTCGACGGTCAGGCCCTTGGCGCGCACGGCGTCCTGGGTCAGGTCCAGCGGGAAGCCATAGGTGTCGTAGAGCTTGAACGCCGTCTCGCCGTCCAGCACGCCGCCGGCGCT
Organism: Caulobacter sp. SSI4214; assembly: GCF_012184455.1. NCBI lineage: Bacteria > Pseudomonadati > Pseudomonadota > Alphaproteobacteria > Caulobacterales > Caulobacteraceae > Caulobacter > Caulobacter sp. SSI4214. The sequence goes on from NZ_SZWJ01000101.1 coordinate 1,872, forward strand.
CAGCTTGGCGGTGGCTTCGTCCAGGAGGCCCATGCCGCGGCCCAGGGTCGTGCGGAAGCGCTCTTCCTCCTGGCGCAGGGTCTCGACGATCGAGGCCTCGGCGCGGCGCAGCTCCGGATAGGCCTGGCCCATCTCGCGGACCAGGGTCGGCGCCAAGCGGTGCATCAGGGGCTCCTGCGCGCCCAGCAGATAGGCGTGGCGCATGGCCCGGCGCATGATGCGGCGCAGGACGTAGCCGCGGCCTTCGTTCGACGGCGACACGCCATCGGCCAGCAGGAACGACGACGAGCGCAGGTGGTCGGCGATCACCCGGTGCGACGGGGCCTGGGCGCCCTCGGCCTTGACGCCGGTCAGCTCGACGCTGGCGGCGATCAGGGTCTTGAAGAGGTCGATGTCATAGTTGTCGTGCTGGCCCTGCAGCACGGCGGCGATCCGCTCCAGCCCCATGCCGGTGTCGATCGAGGGCTTGGGCAGCGAGACCCGCTCGCCGCCGGCCAGCTGCTCGAACTGCATGAAGACGAGGTTCCAGATCTCGATGAACCGGTCGCCGTCCTCGTCGGGGCTGCCCGGAGGGCCGCCGGGGATGCCTTCGCCGTGATCGTAGAAGATTTCCGAGCACGGGCCGCACGGGCCGGTGTCGCCCATGGACCAGAAGTTGTCGCTGGTCGGGATGCGGATGATCTTGTCGTCGCCCAGGCCGGCGATCTTCTTCCACAGCGCCGCCGCCTCGTCGTCGGTGTGGTACACCGTGACCAGCAGCTTTTCCTTGGGCAGCTTGAACTCGCCGGTCAGCAGGGTCCAGGCGTGGTGGATCGCCTGTTCCTTGAAGTAGTCGCCGAACGAGAAGTTGCCCAGCATCTCGAAGAAGGTGTGGTGGCGGGCGGTGTAGCCGACATTGTCGAGGTCGTTGTGCTTGCCGCCGGCGCGGACGCACTTTTGCGAGCTGGCTGCGCGCGGATGGGCCGGGGTCTCGGCGCCGGTGAAGATGTTCTTGAACGGCACCATGCCGGCGTTGACGAACAGCAGGGTCGGATCGTTCTGCGGCACCAGCGGCGCGGACGGCACGACAGCGTGGTCGGCCTTGCCGAAATAGTCGAGGAAGGTACCGCGGATCTCGTTCAAGCTGGGCATGAGCGTCTCAAGTCTTAAGCGCCCGGCGAGCGGCCGGGAGTCGGGCGCTCATAGCGCGGTTTTTCGTGAAGTGGAAACCGACTCGGAAATGGGGGCGCGCGAGGGCGCGGAAAAGGGCGAGAAGCGGACAGGACGTTGCGAGATGGGTGGAGGCTATTTGGAAACGCGGAGCTGAGATCTTTCGCGAAAGAACGCTTTGGTGTCCCGACCGCCGCCAAGAGCCACGGAGCGCCTGATTGGCGATTTTGGGGGCTGGCCAAGAGTGTTTGCGGCCAGCAGGGCTTTCACGATCGTCAGGTGACAATCCCCTACCCGGTGAAACGGGGGCGGACGGGGAGGTTCGATGTGGCCTGAGCGCCGGCACGCCGTCGGACGTCGCGACCCCTCACCCTCCCATCCCGGCTTTCGCCGGGACGGGTCCCGCCCTCTCCCGCCGGGAGAGGGATTCGCGCCTCTGCTCCTCAAAAGAGTAGGCCGCCTGGCATGGGGTCCAGGCGGCCTGAGATCGCGGCCCTCGCGGCGGTCCGGCCGCGGGCGTGTTGAAGGCGGGGACGCCCGGAGCCGGGCGAAGGCCGCGAAACGGGTGAAACCGGTGAAACCTAGTCCTCGTCGCCCTCTTCCGGGCCGCCGACCAGGAGCTCTTCCTCGATCTTCTGCGACGCCTTGCGGACGGCCTTTTCGATATCGGCGGCGACGTCGGGGTTCGCCTTCAGGAACTCGCGGACATTGTCGCGGCCCTGGCCGATGCGCTGGCTGCCATACGAGAACCACGAGCCGGCCTTGTCGATGATCCCGGCCTTGACGCCCAGGTCGATGATCTCGCCCAGCTTGGAGATGCCCTCGCCGTACATGATGTCGAACTCGACCTCGCGGAACGGCGGGGCGACCTTGTTCTTGACGACCTTGACGCGGACATTGTTGCCGATGATCTCGTCGCGGGCCTTGACCGAACCGGTGCGGCGAATGTCGAGGCGCACCGAGGCGTAGAACTTCAGCGCGTTGCCGCCCGTCGTGGTTTCGGGGCTGCCGTACATCACACCGATCTTGTGACGGATCTGGTTGATGAAGATGACGATGGTCTTGGCCTTGTTGATCGAGGCGGTCAGCTTGCGCAGCGCCTGGCTCATCAGACGCGCTTGCAGGCCGGGCAGGCTGTCGCCCATCTCGCCTTCGATTTCGGCCTTCGGCGTCAGCGCCGCAACCGAGTCGACGACCACGATGTCAACCGCGCCGGACCGCACCAGGGTGTCGGTGATCTCGAGCGCCTGCTCGCCGTTGTCGGGCTGGGAGACCAGCAGATTGTCGAGATTGACGCCCAGCTTGTAGGCGTAGGACGGGTCCAGCGCATGCTCGGCGTCGACGAAGGCGGCGGTGCCGCCGGCCTTCTGGACCTCGGCCACGACGTGCAGCGCCAGGGTGGTCTTGCCCGAGCTTTCGGGGCCATAGACCTCGATGATCCGCCCCTTGGGCAGACCGCCGATGCCCAAGGCGATGTCCAGGCCCAGCGACCCGGTGGAGACCGACTCTATCTCGACCTTGCCCTTGTCGCCCAGCTTCATCACCGAGCCCTTGCCGAACGCGCGGTCGATCTGGGCGAGAGCCGCCTCCAGCGCGCGTTGCTTGTCGCCTTCTTCCTTAGCCACGAGTTTCAATGCCGCCTGACTGCTCATGATTGGTCCGCCCTCTATCCCATGATTCCGATCACTGGCCCGGCGCTTCCCGCGCCTGGTCGCAACGACCTGTGGAACACCCTTAATGCGTACCGCCTTTGTTCCATGTTCGCAAGATGTTCCCTCGACTAGAAACGACCGTTTCTGACGCACCTCGCGCTGGGCGTCCTCGCGAAGGCCCAGAAACCAGAAATGAGGTCCGCGCGCGGGGCGGGCAACGGCTCCTTAAGTCCCGCGTGCGATGATCGGGGGTCGTTGGGGATTTACCGTCTTGCCGATCGATCCGCGCCGTCTTCTGGGCTTGGCCTTCGCCAGCGCCGACCTTCTGGTCGAGCTGCATGGAGACCACGTGCGCCTGGCGTTGGGCGCGGCGCAGAAGGTCATGGGCGAGAGCGAGATGAGCCTGATGGGCAGGCGCTGGCGCGACCTGTTCCACGCGGACGACCAGCCGCTGGTGGACGCCATGCTGGCCTGCGCCGACGACGGCGTGCGCCGGGGTCCGGTGGTGCTGCGCCTGGCGCGCGCCGAACCGAGCCATGTCCGGGTCATCCTGCGCGCCCTGCCCGACAACGCCGGACGGATCTCGTGCGCCGTCACGGCCGCCCAGGCGACCAGCGCCCATATGGAGCCCGGCGGTCTGCCGCCGCGCGAATCGTTCGACGACATCGCCAAGGGCCTGTTCGAGGCCGCGCGCGTCACCGGCCTCGAGCTGGAACTGGCCATGGTCGAGTTCGCGGGTCTGGGCGCCATGCGCGAGGGCCTGACGCCCGAGGAGGCGGCCGCCCTGGACGCCCGGGTGGCCGGCGCCATCCGATCGGAATCGCACGGCGGCGCGGCGGCCACCCGTCTGTCATCGGACCGCTTCGCCTTGCTGCGATCGCGCGACGACGGCAGCGAGAAGATGGTCAAGCGCCTGACCCGGATGGTCAGCGCCGAGGCTAGCGCCCACGTGGTGCCGCTGGAGGCCGGCGGCGGCTCGGCCCGCGCCCTGCGGGCGCTGCGCTACGCGCTCGACGACTTCCTGCGCGAGGGCCTCAAGGACATGCCGCCGATGACGCTGTCGGAGGCGATGAACCGTTCGGTCAAGCGCACCCTGGCCCGCGCCGGCGCGCTGGGCGTGGCGGTCAGCCAGCGCCGCTTCAGCCTGGCCTTCCAACCGGTGGTCGCCCTCGCGACGGGCCTGGCCCACCACCACGAGGTGCTGGTGCGCTTCGAGGACGGCGGCAGTCCCTTCGCCCTGATCCGCATGGCCGAGGAATTCGACCTGATCGAGGAACTGGACCACGCGATCATCGAGCAGACGGTCAAGAAGCTGGCCAACGACCAGGACCGCAAGCTGCGCCTGGCGGCCAATGTGTCGGGTCGCACGATCGTCAGCGAGACCTTCGTCGACCACGTGGACCGCCTGCTGTCGAAATATGACGAGGCCAAGGGGCGGCTGATCTTCGAGGTCACCGAGACCGCCGCGATCGACGACCTGCCGCGCGCCAACCAGAACATTCAGAACCTGCGCAGCCTGGGCTCGCTGGTCTGCCTGGACGACTTCGGCGCGGGCTCCTCGTCGTTCGCCTATCTGCAGCAGCTGCGCCTGGACATCGTCAAGATCGACGGCCGCTATGTCCGCGAACTGGCCGACAACGGGCGCGACGGGGCCATGGTGCGCCGCCTGGTCGAGCTGTGCCGCGACCTGAAGATCCGCACCGTCGCCGAGATGGTCGAGACGACCGAGGTCGAGGAGATCGTCCGCATGGCGGGCGTCGACTTCGCCCAGGGCTGGCTCTACGGCAAGCCGTCGGACAAGCCGATGCCGGCCCTGCGCCCCGCCGCGCCGGTCAAGGCCGCGGCGCGGCGCGCCGGCGCGTCGGAAAGCTGGGGCTAGCTAAGTCACAGGCCTAGGCGCGTTCGAGCGGTTTAACCGCTCACGCTTAAACCCAACGCGCGCCCGGTCAGGCCTTGCCGCCCTTGCTGACGATGTAGTCGTCGATCACCCGCTCCAGCACGGTCAGCGGCATGGCGCCCGACAACAGGCCCGCGTCGTGGAACGCCCGGATGTCGAAGGCCTTGCCCAGCGCCTTCTGGGCCTTGGCCCGGGCGCGCAGCCAGGTGATCTTGCCGATCATGTAGCTGCAGGCCTGGCCCGGCCACACGACATAGCGCTCGATCTCGGTGATCGCGCCGCTTTCCTCGTCGCCCATGGTGTCGACCATGTATTTGACGGCCTGCTCGCGGCTCCATTTCTTGGCGTGCATCCCGGTGTCGACCACAAGGCGCACGGCCCGGAACAGGGCGTCGTGCAGCATCCCCAGATGGCCGCGCGGATCGGTCTTGTAGACGCCCATCTCGACGGCCAGCTGTTCGGCGTACAGCGCCCAGCCCTCGCCATAGCCCGAGAACCAGACCGTCTTGCGGATCAGAGGCAGGGACGCCTCGTTCGACAGCGAGCCTTGCAGGTGGTGGCCCGGAATGCCCTCGTGAGCCGTCAGGGTCGAGAGATAGAACTTCGGCTGTTCCTTGGTGTCGCGCAGATTGATCCAGTAGATGCCGGGGCGTTTTCCATCCAGCGACGGCGAATTGTAGTAGCCGGCCGGCGCCCCGGCCTCGATGGCCTTGGGCACGCGGCGGATCTCCAGCGGCGCCTTGGGCAGCGCGCCGAAATAGGCCGGCAGCCGCTGCTGGATGAAGGCGACCTTGGCGTTCAGGTCCTGGATCAGCTGTTCCTTGGCCGCGTCGGTGTTGGGATAGATGTCCTGGCCCAGCGCCCGCATCCGCTCGCCGACCGTGCCTTTGCTCATGCCGATGGTCTTGAACAGCTTGTCGGCCTCGGCCGAGATCGACTTGACCAGGTCCAGGCCCAGCTGGTGGATCTCGTCCGGCGTCATGCTGGAGGTCGTGTAGCTCTTCAGCGCCACGGCGTAGTAGTCGCCGCCATCCTTCAGCCGCCAGCAGCCGGCCTCGTGCGTGGCCTGGCCCCGAACGCTTTCCAGCAGGGCGATCTGGCGCTTCAGGGCCGGCAGCACCGAGCCCTCGTAGATGCGCGAGGCCTCGCCCGACCAGTCACCGGGGATCTTGTTCTCCTTGGCGCGACGGACGACCGACTTGACGATCGGCGCGTCGGCGGCCGGCGTCGCGGCGAAGGCCTTCATCTCGACCAGGGCCTTGTCGATGACGAAGTCGGGCGGGATCACGCCCTGCGCCATGTCCCGGCGGGCGATCGCCGTCTCCTGGTCCATCAGCCGGGCGAAGCCCTCCATCCGCGCCAGATAGGCGTCGGCGTCGGCCTTGGTCTCGATCGTATGCTGGGTGTCCAGGAAGTCCGGCATCGACTGATAGGCGCCGGTCAGCTGGCTCAGCACATAGGGCGCGCCGACGGCGCCGCCGCCATAGCTGAACTTGCGATTGGCCTCGTCCTGGACGGCCAGCAGGAACGCCACGGTGTCATAATTGACCGCGTCCATGCCCTTCAGCGCCGCGCGGTCGATGGCGCGCAGGGCGGCCAGCTGCTCGCGGTTCCGAAGCTCGGCGGCCTGGATCGCGGCGGACGAGCGGTCGCCCAGTTCGCTCTTGGTCCAGGCCAGCTCGCCGACGTCCAGGCCAAGGCCCGTCGTCGTCTCCGGCGACAGGCGCAGCTGCTGGGCCATGATCGCGTCGAGCAGGGCGTTCAGCCGGCCAACCTCGCCCGTCCGCGCCCGGGCCAGGGACGGCGCCCCCTCGACGGCGGCTACCCCCGCGGCGGCGGCGGCCAGCAGCATGTGACGACGATTGAGCACGGCTTTTCCTCCGAGGACGTGATCGGAGGCGAAAGCGATCGGCCCAAGACTCCGAGGGCGGACTTAATTCCGAGTCAGCCCCCCGCGTCCAGCGTCCCGAACGATGCCTGGCGGTGTCGCCCCTCACCCCAGGGTGACGAACAGCTCGTTCTCGATCACCCACTGCCCGGTGACCTTCTTCCAGGTGGCCAGGTAGGTTCCGGACTGCTCCGGCGCGTCCTTCCAGGTTCCCACCCAGCGGCCGCGCTCGGCGGCGCGGGTTGCGTCGGCGTTCAGCTCGATCTGTTCGGTCGACCGGACATAGGCCACGAAGCCCCGGTCGGCGAACTGGCTGGCGAAGGCGGCCAGCACGTCCTCGGCGCCCAGCAGCAGCGAGCCGTCGCCGGCGATCAGGGTGACGCGGGGATCGAAGAACGGTCGCAGGCGCGGCGCGTCCTTGGCCGCGATCAGCTTGTTGGTCAGCTTGCGGCGGGCGGCGATGGCGTCTTGCGGCGTGGTCATGGGTCTTCTCTGGCGACGCCGCCGATGTAGCTTGCCCGACATACGATCCGCAAACGGCGAGTCTCATGTCCGCTCCGACCCTGACCACCGCCCGCCTGACCTTGAGCCCGCCCGTCCTGGCGGACTTCGACGACAGCCGCGCCATGTGGGCCGATCCGATCGTCGTCCAGCACGTGGGCGGGCGGCCCTTCACCGACGAGGAAAGCTGGACGCGCCTCCTGCGGGCGCGCGGCCTCTGGGCGGTGCTGGGCTTCGGCTACTGGGCGGTGCGCGAGACCTCGACCGGCCGCTATGTCGGCGAGGTCGGTTTCGCCGACCTGCATCGCGACATCGCGCCCAGCCTGAGGGGCCTCCCCGAAATGGGTTGGGTGCTGGCGGCCTGGGCGCACGGCCAGGGCTTCGGGACCGAGGCGGTCCGCGCGGGCCTGGCCTGGATCGACCAAACCCTGGCCCCGCCTCGGGTGCCGTGCATCATCGACGCCGAGAACGCCGCCTCCCTGGCCCTGGCCGCCAAGGTCGGGTTCCAGATCCGGGTTCATACGCACTACAAGGGCGCGCCGATCGTGCTAATGGAACGCGCGCGGCCCGACGGGGGGACGGCTCGCGCGGCGACGTCATCGACGTGAGAGCACGCGGACCTCGCCCCCTCGGGGCCTCCTGGAACACACGAAGCCATGTTGCGAAGACTGCCCGTCCTGCTGAGCGCGCTCGCGGCGCTGTGCGTCGGCTATGTCGCCGTCCAGTCGCTGGTCGTGCTGCAGCGTCACTACAGCTGGCATGAGATGGACTGGAACGACGACGGCCGCACCACGCTGGCGGAGTTCTTCGCCTCGGCGCGGATCGACCGCTGGACCGTGGTTCGCGGCGGCTCGCGCTGCAGCCAGTACTACTCGACCCACGCTCTGACGGCGGTGAAGACCGTCTGCCCGACCGGCAGCGTCGCGGCGATCGCGAAGGACGCCGCCAACGGCGGCTGAAAGGCCCAAGGGCTGAAGCCGCCCCGGATCAGCTCTCGGTGCTGACCGTCCAGGTCGCGCTTTCGATGTTCTGGTGACGCTCCAGATGGGCGGTGATGGCGTCCAGGTCCTGGGTCTTGGCCGTGGTCGGCACCAGGATGGCGGCCAGCTCGACCACGTCGTCGCCTTCCGACAGCGTCTCGATCTCGCGGATCGGGTAGTGATGGCGCTCCAGTTCCTCGAACAGCAGGTCGCGGGCCTCGGTGACGTCCTCGGGGCTGCAGACCACGTGGACGCGGTACAGGGCCTCGGCGCCCTCGGGCGTGATCGGCAGGCGGTGGATGTATTGCACCACCGGCCGCAGCAGGGTGTTGCCGGACAGAACGAAGGCGGTGACCAGCACGGCCTCGGCGAACTGGCCCGCGCCGGCGAAGGCGCCCACGGCGGCCGAGGCCCAGAGGGTGGCGGCGGTGTTGATGCCGCGCACCTGCGTCCCCTCCTTCATGATCACGCCGGCGCCCAGAAAGCCGATCCCGGACACCACGTAGGAGATCACCCGCACCGAGCCGTCGGTCCCGGCCACGCGCATCCCCAAATCGACGAAGGCCGCCGAGCCGATCGCGACCAGCACATTGGTGCGCAAGCCCGCCGTGCGCTGGCGCCACTGGCGCTCGAAACCGATCAGCCCGCCCAGGATGAAGGCGGTCAGCAGGGCGGCGCCGGTCTTCAGGAAAACGGCGAAATCAAACGGCGGATAGAGATGCATGCGGACGGATCATGGCGAAGTTCGATGACGGCTTGGAGACGGCGCCGATCGGCCCAGCCCTCATGCTTCCACGCCGACTTGCCGGTGGGCAGTCCGGTATCGCGGTGCTAGAGCCCCTACATGGTCCGCAAAATCTCCGCCAAGCTCGTCCCCGCCAAGGATCCGGCCGCCGAGGCCGATCGCGCCTGGTTCGAGGCCCAAGCCGATCGGCGTTTCCGCCTGCGCGATCCCGCGCCGCTGGAATTCAAGGACCCGCTGGGCGATCCCGGCGACGGTTTCTCGTGGCGGGTCCTGGTCGCCCGGCTGCCCGACGGCGGCCGGCTGCGCCTGCCGGTCTCGCTGTCGTGGGAGCTGCACAACGACCACGCCAAGGACCAGCATCTGCGGATCCTGTTCGACCAGATCGCCCCGCCCGAGGCCAAGGCGCGGCTGGGTTGACGAAACCGGGCGATCGCGCACCCTCCCGGTCATGATCCGCACCATCCTCGTTTGGGCCCTGGTTCTGGCCGTCGGCGCCTTCGCGCTGCAGTGGCTGGAGGACGAGTTCGTGATCGGCCACTTCGCCTGGCGCACCTATGTCGGCCTGATCGGCGTCGCCTTCGCCGCCGGCGGTGTCTGGGTCGGCTGGAAGATCGCCGCGCGACCTCGACCGAACGGCTTCCAGCGCAACGACGCCGCCCTGACCGCCCTGGGCCTGACCGGCCAGGAGATCCGGGTCCTGGAACGGCTCGCCGCCGGCCGCTCCAACAAGGAGATCGCCCGCGACCTCGGCCTCTCGCCCAACACCGTCAAGACCCATGTCGCCAACCTCTACGGCAAGCTGGAGGTCGGTCGCCGCACCCAGGCGATCGGCAAGGCGCGGGAGCTGGCGCTGATCCCCTGAACGCCCCGCTTGACGGTCGTCGAAGAGGGCGAGACGGTCGAATTCACCCTTTCGGGCGATACCCTCGCGCCCACCGGCCAGGGCAGCCTGGAGACGCGTCGCGAGGGGGCGGCGCGGAGGAGACTCTCATGCAACGCACCATCATGACCCATGGCCTGATCGCGGGCCTGATCATCGCCCTGGGCATCATCCTGACCATCGTCTTCCCGACCGGCCACAACATGTGGGTCGGCTATCTGATCATGCTGATCGGCCTGTCCACGGTTCTGCTGGCCATCAAGTCGCACCGCGACAAGGCCCTGGGCGGGGTCATCAAGTTCTGGCCGGCGTTCCTGATCGGCCTGGGCGTGGCCCTGGTCGCCTCACTGGCCTACGTGCTGATCTGGGAGGTCTATCTGGCGGCCACCCACTACAGCTTCATGGACGACTATACGGGCCACATCCTGGCCAAGAAGAAGGCCGAGGGCTTGAGCGGCGCGGCCTACGCCAAGCTGGCGGCCGAGATGGCCCAGATGAAGAAGGACTACGCCAACCCGCTGAACCGCCTGCCGGAGACCTTCATGGAGATCTTCCCGGTCGGCGTTCTGGTGACCCTGGTCAGCGCGGCGCTGCTGCGTAATCCAAGGTTCCTGCCGGCGCGGGGCTAGAGCGCGTTAGGTTTAAGCGTGAGTGGTTAAACCGCTCGAACGCGCTCTAAATATTGGACTCTATAGCCTGTTTATCCGCTTCAAATGAGTCCATCTGAAGCGGACGGGCTCTAAGGTCTGGCCCTTCTCCGCGAGGAGGAGGGCCTCGACCTCAGGCGGCCTGCAGCTGCTGCTTGACCCGCTCGGCCAGGGTCTTGATGTCGATCGGCTTGGGCAGGAAGGTCACGCCGGTCTCGCCTTCCAGCAGGTCGCTGAACTCGGCCTCGGCGTAGCCGGAGATGAACATCACCGGCGCCGATCCCAGATAGCCCCGCGCCTTCTTCAGCAGGGTCGGGCCGTCGATGCCGGGCATGATGACGTCGGAGATCAGGAGGTCGATCGTGCCGGCGTTCTCCTCGGCGATCTGCAAGGCCTCCTCGCCGTCGCTGGCCTCCAGCACCTCGTAGCCTCGGGCGCGCAGCAGGCGGGCGGCGACGCCGCGGACGGCGTCCTCGTCCTCGACGAACAGGATGCGGCCGGCGCCCGACAGGTCGCGGGCGGCGCGCGGCTTGACCGGCTCGGCGGCGGCCTCGGCGGCCAGCAGCTCGCCCGCCGGCGCGTCATAGACCGGCAGGAAGATACGGAACGCCGCGCCCTCGCCCGGACGGCTGTGGACGTGGATCCAGCCGTCGCTCTGCTTGATGATGCCGTAGACGGTGGCCAGGCCCAGCCCCGTGCCCTCGCCCACCGGCTTGGTGGTGAAGAACGGGTCGAAGATCTTGCCCATCACGTCCGGCGGAATGCCCGGACCGTCGTCGCTGACCTCGATGAAGGCGGTGTCACCCTCGGCGCCGGGGAAGCCCAGCTGCACGGCCTCCTCGCGGGTCAGGCGCGCGGTGCGTATGCGCACGACGCCGCCGCCCTTGGCCGCCCGCACGGCGTCGCGCGCGTTGACGGCCAGGTTCATGACCGCCGTCTCCAGCTGACTCTTGTCGGCCCGAACGCGCGGCAGGTCGCGGCCATAGTCGGTGATCAGCTTGACGTCCTCGCGCAGCAGGCGGCGCAGCAACACCTCGAACTCGCTGATCAGCTCGCCCAGGTCCAGCACCTCGCGCTGGACGGTCTGCTTGCGCGAGAAGGCCAGCAGCTTACGGACCAGGTCGGCGGCGCGCACCCCGGTCTGGCGGATCTCGTTCAGCCCCTCGTAGGACGGATCGCCGACCGGGTGGCGGTGCAGCAGCTCGTCCAGGCGCAGCTGGATGGCCGTCAGCAGGTTGTTGAAATCGTGCGCCACGCCGCCGGCCAGCTGGCCGATGGCCTGCATCTTCTGCGACTGGGCCAGCTGAAGCTCCATCTGCTTCTGCTCGGACACGTCGATCATGTAGGCCACTAGACGGCCTTCGGCGCGGTAAAGATAGAGGTGGGCGATGCGGCTGGCGTCCTGGGCCAGGCGCACCTCGAACGGGCCGGCCTTGCCCTCCTTCAGGCGAGTCTCGGCCTCGACGCGCGAGGCCGGATCGATCAGGTCGCCGAACACCATGCCGGCCTTGCCGCCGGTCATGGCGGTGAGAGCCGGATTGGTCTCCAGCACGCGCGACGTGAACGGCTCCAGGCCCTCCAGCAGGGCGGCGCCGAACGGCGACGCGCCGGCGAAGGCGTCCAGCGAACTGG
>NZ_SZWJ01000102.1:0-13554 GCF_012184455.1 Caulobacter sp. SSI4214
GGCCAGGCGCTGTTGGCGGCGCGCGCGGACGGCGCGGTCGTGCGCCTGTTCAAGCGGGTCGGCGAGCCCGTCGCGGCCGGCCAGACCCTGGCGCTGATCGAAAGCCGCGAGGCCGGAACGATCGCCGCCGACCGCGCGAGCGCGAGCGCCAAGGTCACCGCCGCCCGCCAAGCCTTCGCCCGCGAGAAGCGTCTGTTCGAGGCCAAGATCACCGCCCGCCAGGACTACGAGGCCGCCCAGGCCGAGCTGTCCATCGCCGAGGCCGAGCTGCGCCGGGCCACCTCCGCCGCCGGCGCCGCCGGCGTCACGGCAAATGGCCGCCAGATCGCCGTCACCAGCCCCATCAGCGGCCGGGTCACGGCCGCGCCGGCCACCCTGGGCGCGTTCGTCACGGCCGGGACCGAGCTCTTCCGCATCGCCGACCCGCGCCGACTCGAAGTCCAGGCCTCGATCCCCGGCCAGGACGCCGCGCGCATCGCGCCGGGCGACCGGGCGCAGCTGGAGACGACGAGCGGCGAGACCCTGCCGGCCGTGGTCCGAGCGATCACCCCTGGTCTGGACGCCGAGAGCCGGGCCGCCACCGCCGTGCTGACGCTTGGCGGCGGCGCGGCGCGCCTACAACCGGGCCAGAGCCTGCGCGTGCGCATCGTCGGCAAGGGCGACGCGGTGGCCGGGCGGATTGTCGTCCCCGAGGCGGCGATCCAGTCCGTCGATGGCCAGCCGGTCGTCTTCGTGCGGACCAAGACCGGCTTTGCGCCGCGCGCCGTGGTCGTCGGCTCGCGCGGCGGCGGTCAGGCCGAGCTGCTTGAAGGGCTCAAGCCCGGCGAGGAAATCGCCGGGGAAGGCGCCTTCGTCCTGAAGGCCGAACTCGCCAAGGGCGAAGCCGAGCACGAGGACTGAGCCATGATCAGCCGCGTTCTCGACCTTTCGGTCCGCTTCCGCTGGGCGGTCCTCGCCCTGACGCTTCTGGTCGCCATCATCGGCGCCGTCAACCTCGTCCGGCTGCCGATCGACGCGGTGCCCGACATCACCAACAAGCAGGTGCAGATCAACACCCTGGCGCCGGCCCTGGCCCCCGCCGAGGTCGAAAAGCTCGTCACCTTCCCGATCGAGACCGCCATGGCCGGCATCCCCGGCCTGGAGACCACCCGCTCGATCTCCCGCAACGGCTTTAGCCAGGTCACCATCGTCTTCACCGAGAAGACCGACCTCTACTTCCTGCGCCAGCAGGTCGCCGAACGCCTGACCGCCGCGCGCGAGAGCCTGCCGGCCGGGGTCGAGCCCAGCATGGGACCGATCTCGTCGGGCTTGGGCGAGGTCCTGATGTGGACCGTGGAGTTCAAGCACCCCCAAGGGCGCGGCGCGGGCCGCAAGGACGGCGCGCCCGGCTGGCAGACCGACGGGTCCTACCTGACCCCGGCGGGTGAACGCCTCTCCGACACCCAAGGCCTGGCGGCCTATCTGCACGAGGTCCAGGATTGGATCGTCGATCCGCAGATGCGGGCCGTGGCCGGCGTCGCCGGCATCGACTCCATCGGCGGCTACGAGAAGGAATATGTCGTCGAGCCCGATCCGGCCCGGATGATCGCCTACGGCGTGTCGTTCGCCGACCTGGGCCAAGCCTTGGAAAAGGCCAATGTCGCGGTCGGGGCCAACTTCCTGGAACGCGGCGGCGAGGCCTATCTCGTTCGCACCGACGCCCGGCTCAAGCGGATCGACGAGATCCAGGACGCGGTGATCGCCACCCGCGCGGCCACGGGCGTGCGCATCCGCGACGTCGCCAAGGTCCGGGTCGGCGGCATGCCGCGCCTGGGCGCGGCCTCCGAGAACGGTGAGGAGGTGGTGGTCGGCACGGCCCTGATGCGGATCGGCGAAAACAGCCGCACCGTCGCCAAGGCCTCGGCCCAGCGCCTGGGCCAGATCGGCGCGGCCCTGCCGGCCGACATCCAGGTCAAGGTCGTCTATGACCGCTCCAACCTGGTCAACGCCGCCATCCGCACGGTCGAGAAGAACCTGGCCGAGGGCGCGCTGCTGGTCGTGGTGGTGCTGTTCCTGCTGCTCGGAAACTTCCGGGCGGCCCTGATCGCGGCCCTGATCATCCCGCTGTCGATGCTGGTCACCGCCATCGGCATGAACCGGCTGGGGGTGTCAGGCAATCTGATGAGCCTGGGCGCGCTCGACTTTGGCCTGATCGTCGATGGGGCGGTGATCATCGTCGAAAACAGCCTGCGACGGCTCTCCCATCGCCAGGCGGTCGAGGGGCGGATCCTGACGCTGGCCGAGCGCCTGGCCGAAACCCGCGACGCGGCCCGCGAGATGATCAAGCCCAGCGTCTATGGCCAGGCCATCATCCTGCTGGTCTACGCGCCGCTGCTGACCTTCACGGGCGTGGAGGGCAAGACCTTCACGCCCATGGCCATCACCGTGATGCTGGCCCTGGCGGCGGCCTTCGTGCTGTCGCTGACCTTCGTGCCGGCCATGATCGCTCTGCTGATCCGCGGGCGCGTCGCCGAAAAGGAGGTCGTGGCCATCCGCTGGACCAAGACCCGCTACGAGCCGCTGTTGCGGTCAGTCGTCGCGCGGCCCTGGCCGGTGATCGGCGCGGCCGTCGTGCTCTTCGCCCTGGCGGCGGCGACCTTCGGGTTCCTGGGCCGGGAGTTCACGCCCAAGCTCGACGAGAAGGACGTCCTGGTCCAGTCGCTGCGCATCCCCTCGACCTCCTTGGAGCAGTCCCTGGCGATGCAAAAACGCGTCGAGCGCACCATCGCCACCTTCCCCGAAGTGGCGTTCGTGTTCTCCAAGACCGGCACCGCCGAGGTCGCCGCCGATCCCATGCCGCCCGGCATCTCGGACGGCTTCGTGATCCTCAAGCCGCGCAAGGATTGGCCAGATCCGAGCGAGACCAAGGCCGAACTTGTCGAGCGCATGGAGAAGAAGCTCTCGCGCCTGACCGGCAATGCTTACGAGATCACCCAGCCGATCGAGATGCGCTTCAACGAACTGATCGCCGGGGTGCGCGGCGATGTCGCCGTCAAGATCTATGGCGACGACCTGGAGGCGATGTCGGCCACCGCCCGCAAGGTGGCGGCGGTCCTGCAGAGCGTGCCCGGCGCGGCCGACGTCAAGGTCGAGCAGACCTCGGGCTTTCCGACCCTGGACGTCACCATCGACCGCCAGGCCGTCGGCCAGCTTGGCCTGACAGTCGAAGAGGTCACCGACACCCTGTCGACGGCCATGGCCGGTCGTCGCTCGGGCCTGGTGTTCCAGGGCGACCGACGCTTCGACATCGTCGTGCGCATGCCCGACGCCACCCGCCACGACCTGGACGCCATCGGCGCCTTGCCGGTGATGCTGCCTGAACGGCCCGGCGCCCAGCGCCTGTCCGTGCCTCTGCGCGAGGTGGCGCGCTTTGCCTTTTCCGAAGGCCTCAACCAGGTCAGCCGCGAGAACGGCAAACGGCGCATCGTGGTCCACGCCAATGTCCGGGGCAGCGATCTGGGCTCGTTCGTCGCCAAGGCCCAGGCCAAGGTCGCCGCCGAGGTCGTCGTGCCGCCGGGCAGCTGGGTGGAGTGGGGCGGGCAGTTCGAGAACCTCAAGGCCGCCCAGGCGCGCCTGGCCATCGTCGTGCCGCTGTGTTTCGCCCTGATCTTCGCCTTGCTGTACTTGGCCTTGGGCGGCTGGGCCCCGGCCGCGGCGGTGTTCTCGGCCATTCCCCTGGCCCTGGCCGGCGGGGTCTTCGCCCTGGCCGCGCGCGGCATGCCGTTCTCGATCTCGGCCGCCGTGGGCTTCATCGCCCTGTCAGGCGTGGCGGTGCTCAACGGCCTGGTGATGATGACGGCCATTCGCCAGCGGCTCGACGACGGGGTCGTGATCGACGCGGCCATCATCGACGGCGCGCTGGAGCGGCTTCGTCCGGTGATGATGACCGGCCTGGTCGCCTCGCTGGGCTTCCTGCCTATGGCCCTGGCGACCGAGACCGGCGCGGAGGTCCAGCGACCGCTGGCCACCGTGGTGATCGGCGGGCTGGTGACGGCGACCCTGCTGACCCTGTTCGTGCTTCCGGCCATCTGCCGTCTGGTCTTCAGGCCGCGCCCGGCGGCTTGATCGCGCGGGCTCCGGCGCGGTTTTCCGCGCCGGAGCCCGGCTTGCGCAATTTTCCGCTTGATCCTCCAGTGGCTAGAGGATGCATGAAGCTTCATCGTGGCGGCTTTGCCGGCCCCGCGCTCCCCATCCTGTCGCCCGAACCGTCTCCAGCCTGCCGACCGCCACGCCCCCGGAGTGATAATGACTACTGTTCTTAACGCCGTGGGCCGAACCCTTGCCGGACTGACGATCGCGATCCTGGTCCTGGCGGGCGGGACGACCGTGGCGACGGCCCAGGAGGCCTCCTCGTCGCAGACCGCCTGGCGATTGCTCGACTACCTGTCGGTCGACTACGCCGGGGCGGTGAAGGACGGCAAGGTCATCAGCCCGCCCGAATATGCCGAGATGAACGAGTTCGCCGGCCAGGTGCGCGAACGCATCGCCGGCCTTCCCGCCACCAAGGCCCAGCCGGACCTGCTGGCCAAGGCCGAAAGTCTGCAGGCCACGATCGCCGCCAAGCAGGAACCAGCCGTGGTCTCGGCCAAGGCCCACGCCCTGGCCAATGATCTGCTGGCCGCCTATCCCACGCCCCTGGCGCCCAAGCGCGCCCCGGACCTGGCGCGCGGCGCGGCGCTCTATGCCGAAAACTGCGCGGCCTGCCATGGCGCGACCGGCAAGGCCGATGGGCCCAACGCGGCGGGCCTGGATCCGCCGCCGATCGCCTTCGCCAATGCCGAGCGCGCCCGCCAGCGTAGCGTCTTTGGCCTCTATCAGGTGATCCAGCAGGGCCTGGATGGCACCGCCATGGCCAGCTACGCCCACCTGCCGTCCGATGACCGCTGGGACCTGGCCTTTTATGTCGGGCGCTTTGCCTTCAGCGACGCCGAAGCCGCCGCCGGCGAAAAGCTCTGGAACGAGGACGCCGCGGTGCGCGCGCGCTTCCCCGATCTGCAGACCCTCACCCAGACCACCCCGGCCGCCCTGGCGACCGCCGTGGGCGAGACCAAGGCCCGGGCCCTGACCGCCTATCTGCGCCGCCATCCCGAGGTCGTCACCCGGACCGGCGGGGGCTCGCTCGATGTCGCGCGCCAGAAGCTGGCCGCCAGCCTCAAGGCCTACGAGGCCGGCGACCGCAAGGGCGCCGCCGACCTGGCCCTGGCCGCCTATCTCGACGGCTTCGAGCCCGTCGAACCGACGCTGGGCGCGCGTGATCCGGCCCTGATGCGGCGGATCGAAGGGGCGATGGGCGATGTGCGCGGGGCGATCGGCAAGGCCGCGCCGGCCAGCGAGGTCCGCGCCCAGATCGAACGGCTCGACGCCCTGTTCGCCGCCGCCGGCCGCGCCCTGGCGCCGGAGAAGGCCAGGAAGCTGTCCAACTTCCTCGGCGCCTTCACCATCCTGCTGCGCGAGGGCCTGGAGGCCTTGCTGATCGTAGTCGCCATGATCGCCTTCCTGCGCAAGGCCGAGCGCACCGACGTCCTGCCTTACGTCCACGGGGGCTGGATCGCGGCCCTGGCGGCCGGCGGCCTGACCTGGGCGGCGGCGACCTTCTTCATCTCGATCAGCGGGGCCAGTCGCGAGCTGACCGAGGGCTTCGGCTCGGTGATCGCCGCGGCGGTGCTGATCTCGGTGGGCCTGTGGATGCACGGCAAGGCCCAGGCCGACGCCTGGCAGGTCTATATTCGCGAGAAACTGTCCCATGCCCTGTCCAAGCAATCGGCCTGGTTCCTGTTCCTGCTGGCCTTCATCGTCGTCTATCGCGAGGTGTTCGAGACCATCCTCTTCCTGACCGCGCTGTGGACCCAGGGCGGGGCGGGGGCGGTTCTGGCCGGGGTCAGCTGCGCCGTCGTCGTCCTGGCCGCCATCGCCTGGGCCATGCTGCGGTTTTCCAAGCGCCTGCCGATCGGCAAGTTCTTCGAGTACAGCGCGTTGTTGATGGCGATCCTGGCGGTCGTCCTGGCCGGCAAGGGCGTGGCGGCCCTGCAAGAGGCCGGTCTCCTCGACCTGCATCCGCTGGCCCTGCCACGTGTCGAACTGCTCGGCTTCTTCCCAACGGTTGAAGGCATCGCCGCCCAGGCCGTGACCATCGCTATCCTTGTCGGCGGCTTCTTCTGGAACCAGACCAGTCGTCGCGACGATACGGAGAAGACCGCCTAGCGCGCCGACATCATCCGCAGCACGCGCTGCTTCCCGCCTGGATCGGTGGGCAAGCAACGTCGCCGTAGGAACAGTAGACGCAGCAGTCGCCTGGCTTGGGCTTGAGCACGGCGCCGCAGCCTTGGCAGTCGTAGAAGTACTGGCAGGCGTCCGTGGGCATGGTGTCGGTCGCCTGGTGGCCGCACTGCGGGCAGGTCAGGGTGGAGATCGGTTCAATCCGCATCTTGTTCATCCTCGCGCGTTCCGGATCAGAGCCAGGGCCCAAGGCTCGATGATGGGTTGCCAGAGCAGCGCGGCAGCCACCAGGGCGGTGGCTACGGCCAGCAGGCTGATCCCAAGGCGTGACGGAACGGCGCAGGCGCTGTCGATCCGGCATGCCCGCGTTCGACGCCATGTCACGATCCAGCCGGCGCAAACGACGCCGAGCGCAAGGATCGTCAACCAGGCGCGCTGACCCGCGATCCAGCCCAGACCACCCAGGCCCAAGCCCGCGAGCGCCAGGGACATCGGCAGGATGCAACAGGCGGCCCAGGCGAACACAGCACCGGCCGCCGCGGCTAGCGCCGCCCAAGTCAGAGTCGTTTGGGCCGGGCGGTCTTTTCTCCCGCCGCGCGGCGTTTCAAGGCCGTCTTGCGCCGTCATCCTGTCACCTCCTGGTTCGATGCCGACACAAATGCCATCTGTAGCCGCTACAGACTCAAGCTCTAATCGAGGGCGCCATGACCCATCACGCGATTCAGATCGGCGAACTCTCCCGCCGAACCGGCTGCAACATCGAGACGATCCGTTACTACGAGCGGATCGGCCTGATTTCCGCGCCCCCGCGGCGGGGGCGCTATCGGAGTTATGGCGTCCAGGACGTGGGGCGATTGAGCTTCGTGCGCAGGGCGAGGGAACTGGGGTTCAAATTGGATGAGGTACGCGCCCTTCTGAACCTTGCCGCCGACGGACAGGCCGCGTGCGCCGAGGTTCGCGACCTGGCCGCGGCGCACCTGGACGATGTGCGGTCGCGGATCGCCGACCTTCAGCGGATGGAGCAGGTCCTGGCCGCGTCCGTGAAGGCTTGCGACATGGGGCGCGATCCAGGCTGCCCGCTGATCCAGACCCTGAGCGCGTAGGACGAAATGGCGGGCTGAAGTGCGGCCCGACTGATGGCGAAGTCTTGAGTTTCGCGGCGTGTCGGGTTGGCGCGGAATCTGGGTCCGCGCCGACCCGCGGGGCGACTATTGTCTGTGGATCGCGGTCACCTCGCCCGCGCCGTCGTGGAGCTTCAGGTCGAAGGCGACGTGGTCGCCGACCGCGACGCCGTCCAGCAGGGCCGGGGCGATCTTGAAGCCCATGGTCATGGCCGGCCAGCCGGCTTCCGGGATGGCCTGGTGGTCGAGGGTGATCGTGCCGGCGGCCTTGTCGATCGCCTTCACCACGCCAACGCCCTTGGCCATCTTGTCGGCCGGGGCCATGTCCATGCCGGCCATGGCGTTGGCGTTGGCGTTGGCGTTGGCGGGCGCGGGCGCGGCGGCCGAGGCGGGCCCCGCCGGAGCGGCGGGCGCCTCGGTCTTGCGGCCGCAGGCGGCCAGGCTGGTCGTCGCCAACAGGGCGGCGAGCGTCAGGGACAGGGTCTTCATTGGGTGTTCTCCTAGGTTGAGGGGGACGTGGAAAGGACGGTTCGGACCTGACGGCGGCGCAGCAGCAGGTAGCCGGCCGGGATCACGAACATCGACAGCAGCGGCGCGGTGAGCATGCCGCCGATCATCGGGGCGGCGATGCGGCTCATCACCTCGGAGCCCGCGCCATGGCCCCAGAGGATCGGGGCGAGGCCCGCCAGGATCACCGCCACGGTCATGGCCTTAGGCCGCACCCGCAGCAGAGCGCCTTCGCGCACGGCGGCTTCGATCTCGGTTGTTGTGGGATCGGGGCCCAGGGCCTCCATGGCGTGCTTGAGATAGATCAGCATCACCACCCCGAACTCGGCCGAGACCCCGGCCAGGGCGATGAACCCGACGCCCGTTGCCACCGACTGGTGGAAGCCGGCCAGATAGAGCGTCCAGATCCCGCCGGTCAGGGCGAAGGGCAGCGTCGCCATGATCAGTCCCGCCTCGTCGAAGCGACGGAAGATCACGTAGAGCAGGACGAAGATGATCAGCAGGGTGGCCGGCACGACGATCTTCAGCCGGTCGGCGGCCCGCTGCAGATATTCGAACTGCCCCGAATAGGAGAGGCTGACGCCGGGCGACAGCCGCACCTTCTGGCTCACGGCCTGGCGAAGATCGCCGACGACCGAGGCCAGGTCGCGGCCGCGCACGTCGACATAGACCCAGGTGGTCGGCCGGCCGTTCTCGCTCTTGAGCATCGGCGGTCCGTCGGCGATCTCGACCTGCGCCACCGTGCCCAGGGTGATCTGGGCGCCGCCCGGGGTGAGGATCGGCAAGGCTCGCAGGCCTTCCAGGCTGCCCCGCAGCTCGCGCGGATAGCGGACGCTGATCGGATAGCGTGCCAGGCCCTCGACCGTCTGGCCGATGGTCTCGCCGCCGATCGCGCCCGATACGATGGACTGGACGTCGTCGATGTTGAGCCCGAACCGCGCGGCGGCGGCGCGGTCGATGCGGACATCGACATAGCGTCCGCCGGTCAAGCGCTCGGCCAGGGCCGAGCTGACGCCCGGCACGCTCTTGGCCACGCCCTCGACCTCGCGGGCGATGCGGTCGAGTTCGGCCAGGTTGGCCCCCGAGACCTTGACCCCGATCGGGCTCTTGATGCCGGTGGCCAGCATGTCGATGCGGTTGCGGATCGGCGGGACCCAGACATTGGTCAGGCCGGGTACGCGAACGCGCTGGTCGAGTTCGGCCACCAGCTTGTCGGGCGTCATGCCGGGCCGCCACTGGTCGCGCGGCTTGAAGCGGATCGTCGTCTCGAACATCTCCAGCGGGGCCGGATCGGTGGCGCTTTCGGCCCGGCCGGCCTTGCCGAACACGCTGTCGACCTCCGGCACGGTCTTGATCATCCGGTCGGTCTGCTGGAGGAGCTGCCCGGCCTTGGCGGCCGATAGTCCTGGCAAAGCGGAGGGCATGTAGAGCAGGTCGCCCTCGTCCATGTTGGGCATGAACTCGCCGCCGAGATGGGCCAGCGGCCAGGCCGTAGTTGCGAAGGCCAGCAGGGCGACCAGCAGGGTGGTCTTGGGACGGCGCATGACCCTGTCGAGGAGCGGACGATAGGCCGCCGTCAGGACGCGGTTGATCGGATTGGACGCTTCGTCGGGGATACGCCCACGGATCAGGTAGCCCATCAGCACCGGGATCAAGGTCACTGACAGGATGGCCGCCGCCGCCATGGCGTAGGTCTTGGTGAAGGCCAGGGGGCGGAAGAGCCGGCCTTCCTGGGCCTGAAGGGTGAAGACCGGGATGAACGACAGGGTGATGATCAGGAGGCTGAAGAACAGCGCCGGCCCGACCTCGGCCGCCGCCTCGGTGATCACCGCCCAGCGGGTCTCGCCGGCCAGGGTCTCGCCCGGATGCTCGTGGGCCCAGCGCTCCAGCTTCTTGTGGGCGTTCTCGATCATCACCACGGCCGCGTCGACCATAGCCCCGATGGCGATGGCGATGCCGCCCAGCGACATGATGTTGGCGTCGACGCCCTGGCTCTTCATGACCAGGAAGGCGGCCAGCACGCCCAGCGGCAGCGAGATGATCGCCACGAGGGCCGAACGCAGGTGACCCAGGAACAGGGCGCAGACCAGCGCGACGACCAGGAACTCCTCCAGCAGCTTGCCGGTCAGGTTGTGGACCGCGCGGTCGATCAGGCCCGAGCGGTCATAGGTCGTGACGACCTCGACGCCGGGCGGCAGGCTCTTCTTCAGCTCGGCCAGCTTGGCCTTCACCGCCGCGATGGTCGTGCGGGCGTTTTCGCCCGAGCGCAGGATCACCACCCCGCCGGCGACCTCGCCCTGGCCGTTGAGTTCGGCGATGCCGCGCCGCATCTCCGGGCCGACCTGGATCGTGGCCACGTCGCCGAGGCGCACGGGCACACCGCCGGCCGCCGTCCTGAGCGGCACAGCCTGGAAGTCTTCGAGGGTCTTCAGATAGCCAGTGGCGCGGACCATGTACTCGGCCTCGCCCAGCTCCAGCACCGAGCCGCCGGCCTCGGCATTGGCGCCCTTCAAGGCGGCGACGACCTGTTGGTGGGTGACGCCGAAGCTGGCCAGCTTCAGCGGATCCAGCACGACCTGGTACTGACGCACCATGCCGCCGATCGCCGAGACCTCGGCCACGCCCGGCAGGGTCTTGAGCTCATAACGCAGGAACCAGTCCTGGATCGACCGCAGCTGGCTGAGGTCGTGGCCGCCGGTTTTGTCGACCAGGGCGTACTCATAGACCCAGCCGACCCCGGTGGCGTCGGGCCCCAGGGCCGGGCGGGCGCTTTCGGGCAGGCGGCCTTGGACCTGGTTGAGGTATTCCAGGACCCGCGAGCGGGCCCAGTAGAGGTCGGTCTTGTCGTCGAAGATCACGTAGACGAAGCTGTCGCCGAAGAACGAGTAGCCGCGGACGGTCTTGGCGCCGGGCACCGACAGCATGGTGGTGGCCAAGGGATAGGTGACCTGGTTCTCGACCAGCTGCGGGGCTTGGCCCGGATAGCTGGTGCGGATGATTACCTGGGTGTCGGAGAGGTCGGGCAAGGCGTCGATCGAGGTCGACCGCACGGCCAGGCCGCCGGCCACGATCAGCGCCAGGGCGCCCAGCAGCACGAAGAAGCGGCTCTTGACCGACCAGCGGATCAGGGCGGCGATCATGCGCCACCGCCGATCTTGGCGATGCGCCGGACGGTCGGGTCGGCCGGCGGCGGATCGAAGGCGAAGCGGACCTGGTCGCCGACCTTCAGGCCCTTCAACAACATCGGATCGGCGCGGAAGGTCATGGTCATGGCCGGCCAGCCGATGGCGGGCACGGGGCCGTGGGACAGGGTGACGCTGTCCTGGGTCACCTGCTCGACGCGGCCAGTGGTCTCGGCCAGGGCCGGCTTGGCCGGGACCATGGGCTTGGCCATGGTCATGTCGCTCGGCGAGGTCGAAAGACCCGCGGCCGGAAGCGGCTGAACCTGCAAGCCTGCCAAGCTGGCCTCGGAGTCGATCAGGAACTGGCCCGAGGCGATGACCCGCTGGCCCGAAGACAGTCCGGCCAGGATCTCCGTCCGGCCGCCAGCCTCGCGGCCTGTTCGGACCTCGACGGCTTTGAACCGACCGCCATCGGCGGCCAGCATCACCACGTTGCGGGTCCCGGTGCGGATCACCGCCTCGGACGGGACCAGCAGAGCCGTGCGGGCCGCTGCATCGAAGGCGATGGTGGCGAACATGCCGGGCTTGAGGCGGCCGTCGCGGTTGGCCAGTTCGATCCGCGCCTGCAAGGTGCGGCTATCGCCCTGGGCCTGCGGGAGCACGGCCTGGACCGTCCCGCGCAGGGTCTCGCCCGGAGAGGCCGCCAGGGTGACGCCGACGCCCTGGCCAGGACGCAACTGGCCGGCTTGCGCCTCGGGCACGGCGGCCGTGACCCAGACCTTCGAGAGGCCGTTGATCTCGGCCAGGGTCTGGCCCAAGGCCACGGTCATGCCCGCCCGCACGTCGAGCTTGGAGATCACCCCGCCCAAGGGCGCGGTGACGGTGATCGTCGTGCGTGGCCGACCGTCGCGGTCGAGACCGGCGACGACGCCGTCGGGCATACCCAAGAGGCGCAGGCGTTGGCGGGCGGCGGCGGTCAGGGCCGCGTCGCCGGTGCGCCGGACGGCGAGGTATTCGGCCTGCGCGCCGCCCCATTCGGGAACCAGCAGATCGGCAAGCGGCGCGCCGGCGGCGATCACGTCGCCGGGCGCGCGGCCATAGACCCGCTGCACGAACCCGCCGCTGCGGGCTTGGACCACGGCGACGTCGCGTTGGTTGAAGTCGACGATCCCGGTGGCGGTCAAGCCGCTGGAAAGCGCGCCTTCCTCCACGGTCGCCAGCCGGAAGCCCAGGTTCTGTGCGACCGACGGATCGATGCGCACGCCCGCCGCCGAACCGCCTGTCTCGGCTTCGCCGGCGTATTTGGGCACCAGCTGCATGTCCATGAACGGCGACTTGCCCGGCTTGTCGAAGTGCTGGGCCGGGACCATCGGGTCGTACCAGTAGAGGACCTTGCGGTCGTCGGCCGAGGGCCGCGACATCGCCGGCTTGGCGGTCAGGCGGGCCAGGCCGTAGCCACCGGCTCCAGCCAGGACGACCAGGGCGGCGGCGCCCGCGAGCAGCGCCTTCATCGAGGGGGACGGGGTCATTGGTCGTTTCCGTAGGTCAGGGTCAGGCGGGCGGCGTCGAGCGCAACGGCGGCCTCGCGATCGAGGGTGGTGAGCTGGGCGTCGGCCAGGCCGGAGAACGCGGTCAGCACATCGGGCAGACTGGCCGTGCCGGCGCCATAGGCGGCGGTCTCCAGCTGGGCCTTTTGCTTGGCCAGCGGCAGCAGCGTGTCGCGGGCCCGCAGCCATTGCTCGTGGTGCATGACGTGGTCGGCCAGATCGGCTTCGAGCTGAGCGGCCAGCGCCCGGCGCGTGTCCTCACGCTGGGCGTCTGCGCGGCCGGCGCTGGCGGCGCGCGCCGCGATCATCGGGTCCTGGCGGCTCTTGCCCCATAGCGGCAGGCTGATGCTGACCCCCGCCGAGACCATGTCGCCGAACATCGGGTCGCGGCGTTGATAGGCCACCTCCCAGCTCCAGTCGGGGCGCTTGTCGGCCTTGGCCAGGGCGACATCGGCCTGGGCCTGACGGGCGGCGGCGTCTTTCGCCAGCACGGCGGGATTGCGATCGATCGCCGCCCTCAGATTGGCGGGGGCGAGATCGAGGTCGGGCGCTTCGCCGACCGCTTGCGGATCGGCGTCGCCCGTCCAGCGGGCCAGCATGGCGCGGGCGCGGCCCAGTTCGGAGACCGCTTCGCTGCGACGGTCCTCCAGGGCGGCGCGCATCTGCGCCGCTTCCAGCGCCTGGGCGGGCCGCGAACGTCCCGAGGTGACGCCGGACGGCGCGGCGCTCCATAGCGGGGCAAGCTGGGCGACCACCCCCTCAAGGGCGGCTAGCTTGCGCTGGGCGTAGAGCAGCTGGATCCAGGCGAGCGCGGTGGCGACCCGGACCTGGCGGGCCTCGACCGCGCCCTCGGCCCCGGCCGCGACGATGTCGGCCTCGGCCCGACCGATCCGGGCCTGGCGCTTGGCGGCGCTGGGCATGTCCTGGCTGAAGCCGACCCGGCCCATGGTCATGTCGTCGGCGCCAAACCGCCCCGCCGGCGGACCCGAGACCGGGAAGTTG
>NZ_SZWJ01000103.1:0-13526 GCF_012184455.1 Caulobacter sp. SSI4214
GTCCCAAACGGTGGCCCCCGCGCCGGCGCCGCTGAAGGCCGCCGTCCCGGCCGCGCCGGCGACGCCGCTGGTCAAGCCGCCGGTCGTGGCCACCGCCCAGCCCGAGGCGCCCGCCGCCGCCAAGCCGACTAGCAAGCTGGAGCAGCTGCAGGCCGCCGTCGCGCCGCAGGCCACCAGCGGCGCCGTCCTGGCCGCCGGTGAAAGCCTCGCCAAGGGGCAACCGGGCCAGGTGACCCTGTCGCTGCCGGCCACCCTGGGCGACCTGATCAAGTCGGAAGCCGCCAAGTTGGGCTTCGGCAAGGCCGCCAAGAAGACCAGCGCCTATGCCGAGCTCTCGGGCGA
This sequence comes from Caulobacter sp. SSI4214, assembly GCF_012184455.1. Lineage (NCBI taxonomy): Bacteria > Pseudomonadati > Pseudomonadota > Alphaproteobacteria > Caulobacterales > Caulobacteraceae > Caulobacter > Caulobacter sp. SSI4214. The sequence continues at coordinate 343 of NZ_SZWJ01000103.1, forward strand.
GGGCTACGAAGTCACCCCGAACGGCCGCCAGACGGCCGCCGTGAAGCCGGGCGAGCCGACCACCTTCGCCTGGGACGTCAAGCCGGGTCCCGACGCCAAGGGTCAGTTGAAGTCCCAGTTCGGCGTCGAGATGTCGGGCGCCAGGGACTCGCAGGGCTTCGCGCTGGGCGAGATCAGCAAGCGCGTCGCCGCCGCGCCGGAGCAGGTCAAGAAGGGCGTCGCCGCCCTCGACATCGGGGCGCTGAACGGCGCGGTCACGCTGCCGGGCGTCGGTCCCGTCGCGATCAAGACCCTGCTGGGCGCGGCCCTGGTGCTTCTGGCCATGATCATCCTGGTCGCCGTCGCGCGCGGCAACGCCGAGGCTCGCCGCCGCGCCGAGCGTCAGCGCAAGTACCGCACTCTGACCGACTATGGCCGCAACGAGATGGAGTTCGAGCAACCCGCTCCAGCGCCGGCCGAAAGCCACGGTTCGCACGTCAATCCGTTCCTCGCGGCCGCCGGCGGCGCGGCGGTGGGCGCGGCGGCCGCGGCGGCCTTCTCCCACCATGACGACCATGGCCACGCGGCCGAGGATCACGGCCACGCGGCCGCCCCCGAAGCCCATCCCGAGCCTCACGCGTCGGCCGAGCCCGCCTACGTCAATCCGATGATCGCCGCCGCGACGCCGGACGCTCATGACGATCACGGCCACGACGCCCATGGTCGCGAGCTGGAGCCGACCCACTAAGGTCAGGCTCGCGCCCAGGAAACTGGAGGCCCCGGATCGACGGATCCGGGGCCTCTTGCTTTGGCGTCATATCCATTGCGGCCTTGCATCCCCATCCGCGCCGCCGCATTGAGAAGGCATGTTCGACGCTCTGAGCGCCCACTTGGGCGGCCTGCAAGGCCCGCTGACGGCCCTGCTGCAAGTCCTGCTGATCGACCTCGTCCTGGCCGGCGACAACGCCGTGGCCGTGGGCCTGGCCGCCGGCGGCCTGGATCCCAAGCAACGCCGGAAGGTCATCCTCTACGGCCTGGGCGCGGCGGTCGTGCTGCGCATCACCTTCGCCCTGATCACCACCTGGCTGCTGGGCGTGATCGGCCTGCTTTTGGCCGGCGGTTTCCTGCTGCTGTGGGTCTGCTGGAAGATGTGGCGCGAGCTGCGCGAGCAAGGCCGCCAGGAAAGCGCCGAGGGCGCCGCCGCGCTGGACGGGGCCGAGGTTCCGGTCCGCCAGCCGAAGACCTTCAAGGCCGCTTTCCTGCAGGTGCTGATCGCCGACGTCTCCATGTCGCTGGACAACGTGCTGGCCGTGGCCGGCGCCGCGCGCGAGCATCCGGCGATCCTGATCTTCGGCCTTCTGCTGTCGATCGCCCTGATGGGCCTGGCGGCCAACGCCATCGCCAAGATACTGCACAAGCACCGCTGGATCGGCTTCGTCGGCCTGGCGATCGTGCTCTATGTCGCCCTGCACATGATCTGGCAGGGCCACCGCAGCGTGGTCATGGACCTGCACGAGACCGCCGCCTACAACGCCGCCGCCCCGGCGCCGCTGGACATCAAGCCCGACGAGATCGCCCAGCACCAGAAGCGCCGGTAGCGCCGAGCCCCGTCTCAGCGCCCCGGCAAGGGCGGCATGTCCAGCCGACGCCATTCGGCCATCCGCGCGTAGAGGCGCAGGATCGCGTGATGGCGCGCCGTGTCGCCCCGCGTCTCCACCGCCTCGTGCAGACCGATCAGCGCCGCGCGCAGCGCCGCGTTGACCCGGTCCAGGGCCGAGATCGAGAAATCATCCGTCGACGGAAGACTTGCCAGATCCAGCCCGTGGTCGTCGGCCGCCTCGGCCAGGATCTCGCGGATGGCCGCGTTCTCGGCCAGGCGGGCGGCGACGCCGCGCTCGGCCTCCTGCGCCGCCAGCAGCGACAGCAACGCGACCACGGCCACCTTGCCGGCCATGAAGTCTCCCTGCTGCTCGGGCGGCGGCGGGTCCATCATGCACAGGAAGTTGCCGACCAGGATATCGGGCAGGCTAGGCGTCATGACAGGCCCTCCAGACGCATCAGGGCGGCGGCCAGGATCTGGTCGTGGCGGCGGGCGGTGTACCAGCCGGAAATCGCCAGAACAGGGTCCTTGAACCCGCCGTCGCGATATTCCTTGGCCGCCGACGTCCAGATGGTCTGGCCCTTCACGGCGTTGAACAGCGACCACCAGGCCAGCGCGGCCTCGTCGATCTCGAGGCCGCTGGTTCGACGCCAGATCGCCAGGGCCTCGTCGCGGGGCAACATGCCGCCGGCCTTGTCGGCCTCGAAGTGCGACCACAGCGGATCCAGGGCCCAGCCCAGGTCTTCGAGGGGATCGCCCAGATGGACCATCTCCCAGTCCAGCACGGCCAGAATCTTGCCCGCGCCGTCGTGCAGGAAGTTGCCAGTGCGATAGTCCCCGTGAACGACGCGGATCGCCTGGGCCGGCGGCGGCGGCCGGCGGCGCAGCGCCCGTATGGCGGCGCGGACGATCGGCTGAGGATGCTGCTCGTCCGCGTCCATGATGCCGGACCAATGGTCCAGCGCCACCCGCCAGCAGTCCTCGGGCGCCGGCGCCGGCGCGACCTTGGCCAGCGGCAGGTCAGTCGGGTCGGTCGCGGCGATGGTTCCCAGGATCTCGAAGAACCGTTGTCCGATCTCGCGCGCGTGGTCGCCATACGGCCCCACCGTGAACGGCGAAGCCGCCACGCCGCCCTCGACCCGCTCCATGATGAAGAACGGCCGCTCCAGCTCGCCGCCCTCGACGTCCATGGCTACCGGACGCGGCGCGGGCAGCTTGTCGTGAAAGCTCTCCAGCGCCAGATATTCGAGGTTCCGATCGGTCTCGATCAGACTGCCGGGCGGATCACGGCGCAGGATCAGCGGCCGGGTCTGGCCATCGACGCGCGCCACGAAGCGGTAGGTCTCGCGGCTGGCCCCGCCCGGAATCCGCGACAGGTCCTCGACCGTGGTCGGCTGACCCCAGACGCGGGTGAGATACGCCTCGAGGCGTTCGCCCAGGCTCATGGCGCCATGTCCAGGATCGCGGCGAAGCCCGACGGGGCGTGCGGACCAATGGCCAGCTGTTCGAAGACGCCCCTGCCCTTGCGTTCGCGGCCGGCGCCGTCGACATAGGTCACGTCGCTGATCGCCTGCACGTGCAGCAGGTGTGGCATCCCGCGATCCAGGTCGGCGTTGACGAAATCCTCGCGCTCGACCTTCAGCGCGCCCTGGTTGAAGCCGTGACCCCAGACCGGGTGGCCATAGCCCAGGCCCAGCATGAAGAACTCGGGCCCGGGCGCGATAGTGACCGTTCCGTCGGCGCCCAGATCGAGGGTGGCGCTGGCGGCGTGGCGCGTGCCGCTCTTCCAGCGAATGGCGCAGGCGGCCTCGGCGAAGCCGCCAAAATCGTCCTCGCGCGCGCCGTCGGCCAGCCAAAGCGAACGGCGGTTCCAGGGGCGTCCCAGCTCGTCGTCATTGGTGTGAAAGAACAGGCTGCCGTCCGCGAAATTGCACGGCGCCCACAGCCAGAAGAACTGCGGCGCCGCGGGCGGGGCCAGGTCCTGAGGATCGCGCATACCGACCGGCCGAACGCCCCACGAGCGGTCGCGGGTGCCGACGAATCCGTCGACCACGGTCCGCGCGCCGTCGATCTCGATCCAGCCGCCATAGCGGCCGTTCTGGGTCAGACGGGTATAGTCCATGAAGGTGCGCGGGCCGTTGCGGCGCACGAAGCGCGGCTCCTCGATCGGGAACGAGCGCCCCTCGAAAACGATCTCGGCGGCGATCCCCTGCTCGGGCGCGGCGACCACCAGCTTCAGGCGGTGAAGCGGCTCCAGCACCTCGATGCTGATCGGCCCGACGCTCAGGTCCATCCGCTCCATGTTCAGCCAGCGGCTGGCGTGGAGGTTGACCTGCCGTCCGCCCTTCATCACGCAAAAGGCCGCGTCGGCGATGTTGAGATGCGGATAGACCCCGAAGGCGGCCGCGAAGAACAGGTCCTCGCCCTCGCCGGTCGGCGCGTAGCCGTTGAAGAAATAGCGGTCGTAGAAGTTCCGATCCGTCCCGGCGTAGGCCACGGGCTCGGGTGTCTGATGGATCGGGTAGTCGTCGCCCCTGGTGAGCGCCATGCCGTCCTCCCCTGGCTCGCGCGGACCCTCTGATGCTTACGGGAGCGGGGTCGCTTTACGTCCAGGCGTTCGACGTTAAGGTCGCGCCGAACGATTGCAATGGTGACGGGGCGTAAAGCCGATGGCGGTATGGACTCCCAGGACCTGGACAGGCTTGGCGGCGGTGAGCGGCCTGCTGGCCGTCGGCTTCGGCGCCTTCGCCGCGCACGGGATCAGCGCGCCCAAGCCGATCGAGTGGCTGCACACCGGTTCGCAGTATCAGATGGCCCACGCCCTGGCCGTGTTCGCCGCCTTCGGCCTGCACCGGGCGGGCGCCAAGGACATGGGCAAGGTCGCCGCTTTCTTCCTGATCGGGACCCTGCTGTTCTGTGGCTCGCTGTACGCCATGGCGCTGGGCGCGCCGCGCGTGTTGGGGGCGATCACACCGGTCGGCGGCGTGTCGTTCCTCGTCGGCTGGGCGCTGATGGCCGCGCGCGGCTTTAGCCTGCCCGATCAGGCCTGAAGCTTGCGCGCGCCCGGCAGGGCCAGCAGAAAGATCGCCAGGGCCGAACCGACCAGGCAGGCGAACATGACGCCCGCCGTCGGGCGCGGCGTGCCGTCATGCAGCAGCCCTCCGGCCCACGAGGCGATCGCCCCCGCGCCGAACGAGGCCGAGCCCATCAGGGCCGAGGTCGAGCCGGCGCGCTGGGGATCGACGCTCAACGCCCCCGCCATGGTGTTGCCGCCCATCAGACCGTAGATCGACAGCGCCGCGAACAGCAGCGGAAGCACGGTCCACTGTCCGCCCCAGCCGGTCCAGGCGGCCAGGCTAAGCAGGAAGGCCGCGACGATCGAGCCGACGCTGGCCCGCGCCAGCACCTGGTCGGGCGTGGCCCGGCGCAGCAGCAGGCGGTTGACCTGGCTGGCGCCGATGATGCCCACGGCGTTGAAGGCGAACAGCAGGTTGAAGACCAGCGCGGAATGGCCGTAGGTCCCCATGATCAGGTCCGGCGCGCCAGAGATGTAGGTGAACAGGGTCGCACCGTTCAGCGCCCCGGCCAGGGCGTAGCCGACCAGCCGGCGCATCCGCAGCAGCGCGCCAAACGCCCTCAGCGGATTCTCGGACCGCGCCAGGGACAGGGTCTCGGCCGAGCGCGACTCGCCCAGCGCGATCAGCACCCAGACGCCGATGACGAGACCGAAGGCGGCCTGAACGCCGAACACCGCGCGCCAGCCGGCCGCCAATTGGACCAGTCCGCCGAACTGCGGCGCCAGCACCGGGGCCAGACCCATGATCAAGGTCATCAGCGACAGCACCCGGGCGGTGTCGGCGTGGCCGAAGCGGTCACGGACCACCGCCCGCGCCACCACGGCCCCGGCGCATCCGCCCAGGGCCTGCACGAACCGCGCGGCGATCAGCATGTGGATGTTCGTGGCCAGGGCGCAGACCAGCGAGGCGGCCAGATAGATGGCGATCCCGGCCAACAGCGGCGGCCGACGCCCCAGACGGTCCGACGCCGGGCCATAGACGAACTGGCCGATGGCCATGCCGGCGAAGAACGCCGCCAGGGTCGCCTGGGTCTGGTCGGGCCGCGCGGCGAGCGAGCGGCCGATGGCCGGCAGGCTGGACAGGTACATGTCGATCGACATCGGCGCGAAGGCCGTCAGCGCGCCCAGAAGCAGAACGAGTCGCCACGGGATCGCGGCGGCGGGCGGGCGGCTGTCGGTCATGACCGTGCTTTTACGCCCGTTTGCCCCAGCGGAAAGATCAAATGCCGCTTGCCGGACGGTTTGCCGCGATCCACGGTGATCGCCAATCATATAGCCGCCAGGGAGGACGACGCCCATGACCGTCACGCATCCGCAGGCTCCGCCCCTGCCGGCGCCGAAGTTCGCGGACGTCAACGGCGTTCGCCTGGGCTATTACGAGGCCGGTCCTCGGCGGGGCGTCCCGATCGTCTTCTGCCACGGCTTTCCCGAACTGGCGTTCTCGTGGCGCTACCAGATCGCCGCCCTCGCCGACGCCGGCCGCTGGGTGATCGCGCCCGACCAGCGCGGCTATGGCCTGACCCCGGGTCCCGAGGCCGTCGAAGCCTATGACATGGAACACCTGACCGGTGACCTCGTCGGCCTGCTGGACCACCTGGGCGTCGACAAGGCGATCTTCGTCGGCCACGACTGGGGCGGCATCGTCGTCTGGCAGATGCCCCTGCTGCATCCCGGCCGCGTGGCCGGCGTCATCGGCCTCAACACCCCCTTCACCCCGCGCCTGCCGCTGGATCCGATCGAGATGTTCCGCAACGCCTATGGCGAGGACATGTACATCGTCCACTTCCAGAAGCCCGGCGTGGCCGACGCCCAGTTGAGCGCGGACGTCGAGAAGACCATCCGCTTCTTCATGCGCTTGCCGATCGCCACGGTCGCCGACTTCGCGGCGCGTCCGCCGGAGTTCCGCAGCCTGGCCCTGCAGGACGGCCTGGCGCGCTACGAGCCAGCCGGCGACACGCACCAGCTGCTGACGCCCGAGGAGCTGAAGGTCTTCGTCGACGCCTTCGAACGCACCGGCTTCACCGGCGGGATCAACTGGTACCGCAACTTCACCCGCAACTGGGAAAAGGCCGAGGCCCTGCCGCGACGCATCGACGGCATCCCTTGCCTCATGATCATGGCCGAGCACGACGTGGTGCTGCCGCCGTCGATGGCCGACCGCATGGGCGACCAGATCGACGACCTGGAAAAGGTGCTGATCGAGGGCAGCGGCCACTGGACCCAGCAGGAAAAGCCCGACGAGGTCAACGCGGCGCTCCTGTCGTGGCTGGACCGGCGGTTTCCGCTTTAGCGGTCCTCGCGTCGCGCCAACCAGATATTGGCGCCGCCGCAAGTCGGATCGCCGACAACATGATCGAGCACCACGAAGCCATGTTCGGCGAGCAAGGCCGCATAGGCCCCCGTGTCCAGGCTGGCGTGATAGAGCGCCTCGCCGCGCCACTGGCCGATCGTCACGCCATGCGTCGTTCCGCTGGTGAACATCAGAGGCGCCCCAGCCACCAGATGTCGGGCCAGAACCGGGATCAGCGCGATCTGATCGTCGGGCGGCAGGTGAAAAAGGCTGTGCCAAGCCACCGCCGCGCCAAAACGCCGCCCGAGCTCCAGTTCGCGCATGTCCGCGACGATCCACGTCTGATCGGGAAAGCGCTGGCGGCACAAGGCGATCAAGGCGGGTGAAGCGTCCACGCCGGTGACGGCGCGACCGGCGGCGATCAGGTCGGCCGCGATCGGCTGGCCCGACCCACAGCCCAGGTCCAGAACGGCGGCGTCGGGAACGGCCGCGTCGATGAACCTCTGGATCCACCGCCGTTCGCCCTCGGGGCGAGCGTGTCTACGATCTTGGTCCCACGCCGCCGCATTCCGCTCGTAGAGCTCGGAGGGCGTCTTCATGGCTAGTTCCGCGCGGCTAGCATCAGCTCGGCCCGCCGGCGCATGGCGGCCGCCAGTTGCAGCATGGCCAGGGCCGAGGTTTCGTCGCGCTCGGCGGCGCGCATACCGTAGACATTGGCCATGGCCAGGAGCGCCTCGGCCTTGTCGACGCCCTCGGCGCCGAACATGTCGCCGATCTGGCGGTCCAGCTCGGCCAGTTGCGCGGGCTTCAGCATCGCGAGCAGTTCTTCGTCGGAATAGTCTTCGGGCGCAGGCTGACTCATGGACGCATCATACAGACGCCGAGGAAAGGCGCGAAGCCGCTGGATGATCCGTTCACAGCAACGTCCGAAACGCGCTAGATTAGGCCATGGATCGTAACGCTTCCGCCGCCGTCATGTCGTCCCTCGGCCGTCGTGGCCTGTTCCGCGAGGTCGAGCCCTTCTCGTTCGGCTGGATGGCCACCGGCGGCCCGCACGAGATCTATTACGAGGAATGCGGCAACCCGCGCGGCAAACCCTGCGTGATCCTGCACGGCGGCCCGGGCGGCGCGGTCAACCCGACCATGCGGCGGTTCTTCGACCCGGCCAAGTGGCGCATGGCCCTGTTCGACCAGCGCGGCTGCGGCCGCTCGCGCCCGAACGCCAGCCTGGACGACAACACCACCTGGAGCCTGATCGAGGACATCGAGCGCCTGCGCGTTCATCTGGGCGTCGAGAAATGGACGGTGTTCGGCGGATCGTGGGGCTCGACCCTGGCCCTGGCCTACGCCATCACCCATCCCGACCGCGTCGACGGCCTGATCCTGCGCGGCGTCTTCCTGCTGACCGAGCGCGAGCTGCGCTGGTTCTACCAGGACGGCGCCTCGATGCTGTTTCCCGACGCCTGGGAGCGGTTCCTGGCCCCGATCCCGGAAGACGAGCGCGGCGACCTGATGGCGGCCTATCACCGCCGCCTGGTGGCCCCCGACCGCCGCGTCCAGCTTGAAGCCGCCGCCGCCTGGAGCCAGTGGGAGGGCGACACCATCTCGCTGCGCGGTCCCGAGGCACGCCCGCCGAAATTCAATGAGGAGGACTTCGCGATCGCCTTCGCGCGGATCGAGTGTCACTTCTTCACGAACAGGGGCTTTTTCAGCGAAGACGGCTGGATCCTGAAGAACATCGACCGCATCCGGCACATCCCCGGCTGGATCGTTCAGGGCCGCTTCGACGTCGTGACGCCACTGGACAGCGCCTGGAGGCTGCACAGGGCCTGGCCCGAAGCGCGCTTCGACATCGTCTGGGACGCCGGCCACGCCTCGACCGAGCCCGGCGTCATCGACGGCCTGGTGCGGGCGACCGAGGCGGCGCTGGTCAGCTAGGTCGGGCGCTCGATCTCGTACCAGCAGCCGGGCTCCCAAGCCTCGCGCGCTGTGGAGTAAACCGGACGCTCCTCGACGAACCTCATGCCCAGTCGGGTCAGAATGGTTCGCGACGCGGTGTTGTCGGGATGGACCTGCGCCTCGATTACCTGGGCCGGCAGCAGCGACCACATCGCCGCGAGACCAGCGATCGCGGCCTCGGTCATGTAGCCCCGCCCCTGGGCGGCCTCGGCCAGGTGGTAGCCGATCTCGACACGCTCGCGCTGATCCTGGGCGCCGCCGCCAAAGCCTCCGATCACGACACCGTCCGACAGACGCTCGATCGCGTAGCTGACATGCCAGCCCTGGCTCACGCCCGCGCGCGCCTCGGCGATGCGTTCGGCGGCTAGGTCGATAGAGGTTGGATCAGGCCAAGAGCTAAGCCAGCGTGTGACGGTCGAGGTCAGGTTCGTCGATAGAGCAGACGCGTCTTGCGATCGCCAACAGCGAAGCCGCAGACGGGACGTCACGAGGACGGGCAGCAACTCCGCCCCGTCCTCATCCATCACACCAGCGACCCCGTGCCGCTGGTCACTTCGGTGTAGCGATGCACGCGGACGGCCTGGACCAGGCCAAAGCCCACCATGACCGTCAGCATGACCGTGCCGCCGTAGGAGAGCATCGGCATCGGCACGCCCACCACCGGGGCCAGGCCCATGACCATGGCGCCGTTGATCAGCACATAGAGGGCGAAGGTCGCGGTCACGCCGGCCGCCGAGAGACGTCCAAAGTGGCTGTGGCTGATCGAGGCGATGCGCAGGGCCATGAAGATGATGGCCCCGTACAGGAACAGCACGCCAAAGCAGCCCACGAAACCGAACTCCTCGGCCAGGGTGGCGAAGATGAAGTCGGTCTGTTTTTCGGGCAGGAAGTTCAGCTGGCTCTGCGACCCCAGGCCAAAGCCCTTGCCCAGAAGGCCGCCGGAGCCCAGGGCGATCTTGGACTGCAGGATGTGATAGCCGTCGCCCGAGGGATCCTGCTCGGGATGCAGGAAGGTCAGGATCCGGTTGCGCTGATAGTCGTGCAGCACGAACATCACGAACGGCGGGATCGCGACCGCGGCGCCGACCACGCCGGCGGCGATCAGACGCCAGTCCAGACCGGCCAGGACCATGATCGCGAAGCCGGTCGCGCCCAGCAAAATCGCGGTGCCCAGATCCGGTTGCTTGGCGACGAGCAGGAAGGGAACGCCGATCATCGCCGCAGGGATCAGCAGCATCCAGGACAGGCGCGCGCGATCGGCGCTGAGCCCGTGATAGAAGCGCGCCAGGGCCAGGACGAGACCGATCTTCATCACCTCGGACGGCTGGAAGCGAATGGGCCCCAGTTGCAGCCAGCGTTGCGCGCCCAAGGCGGTATGGCCGAAGACATCCACGGCGACGAGCAGGATCACCCCGACGACATAGACGGGATAGGCCGACCAGAACCACCAGCGCAGGTCGCACATGGCCAGGGCGATCATGATGATGAAATAGAGCCCGAAGCGCAGCAGGTGCTTGTCGGCCCAGGGTTCCCAGGACGCCCCGGCGATCGAGAACAGCATCAGGCCGCCGACGCCGGCGATCATCGCCAGCACCAGGCAGAAGGTCCAGTCGACCTCCATGAACTTGATGATCGGACGGTCGCGTTCGCCGGGCCGGGTCAGGCCGCCGCTCAAGGTCATTGCGGGACTCCAGGGGGCGGCGGGGGAAGGTCCGGACCGTCCGTCGGGGCGTCCGGCGCCGCGCCGTCGGTGGACAGGTCGCTCTCGTTCATCGTCGGCATCGGCATCGGCTTTTCGATGCGCGCGCGGATCTCGGGATCCTTCAGCAGGGCCACCCGCATGACCTCGCGCGCGCGGGGCGCGGCGGCGCTGGAGCCGAACAGGCCGCCGTGCTCGACCAGCACCGACATGGCGTAGCGCGGATTGTCATAGGGGGCGAAGGCGATGAACAGGTTGTGGTCCTTCAGCCGCCAGGGCACGCCCTGGTTGCTGCGCGAGCCGGTCTGGGAATACTGCCGGACCTGGGCCGTGCCGGTCTTGCCGGCCATCAGCACGTCGCCCAACCCCAGCTGACTCTGTTTGTAGGCGCCGCCGGTCGGGTCGTTGGCCACGGCCGCCATGCCGGCCCGCACGATCTCGAGATGTTCGGGCGGGAACGGCAGGTCGCCCACCGCGTCGCCGTGCGGCTGGTCCACGCCGCCGATCGACTTGATCAGACGCGGGTTCAGCGCCCGCTTGCCATTCGCCAGCCGCGCGCACATCACCGCCAGCTGCAACGCGTTGACGTTGATATAGCCCTGGCCGATCCCGTAGGGCACCGAGTCCCCCGGATGCCAGACCGGATCGCGCTTGAAGGTCTGCTTCTTCCACTCGCGCGAGCCGACCAGCCCCTTGCGCTGACCCGGAATGCCGATGTCGAAGGTCTGGCCGAAGCCCAGGGCGGTGGCCGTCGTGTGGATCGGGTCGGGCCCGATCCGCAGCGCCATCTGGTAGAAATAGACGTCGCAGGAGTTCTTGATGGCGTCGTGCATGTTCTGCACGCCGTGGCCGCCCTTCTTGTGGCAGTGCCAGACCCGCCCGCCGAAGCTCCAGCCGCCGGTGCAGACCACGTGCTCGGCCGGATTGACCCCGGCGCTCAGCGCCGCCAGCGCCACGGTGGGCTTGAAGGTCGAGCCCGGCGGATAGACGCCGGTCATGGTCTTATCCAGCAGCGGCTTGCGCTCGTACTCGGCCAGGGCCTTGTATTCGGCGCCCGACAGCCCCTTGACCAGGCGGTTGGCGTCGAAGCTCGGCGCCGAGGCCATGCACAGCACGTCGCCCGTGCGGCAATCGATCATCACGATCGCGCCGCTCTCCTCGTCCATCACCTCGAGGGCGCGGTTCTGGATGTCGGCGTCCAGGGTGAGGTGGATTTCCTTGCCCGGGGTCGGCGGGATGTCGCCGGCGGGATCCAGCCGCACCACGCGTCCCTGGGCGTCGACCTCGGTCTTGGTGGCGCCGGCCTTGCCGCGCAGCTGCCGGTCGAAGGCCTTCTCGACGCCCTGCTTGCCGATCCGGAAACCCGGATGGTGCAGCAGTTCCTGGTCCTGGGTGCTGTCGCTCTCGGCCGCCTCCAGGTCCTTGTCGGACACCTTGGCCACATAGCCGATCACGTGGGCGAAGGCCCCGCCGAACGGATAGACCCGCACCTCGCCCATGTCGGCGGTGACATTGGGCAGCTCCGGCGCGCGGATATTGATGCGCGAGAACTCCTCCCAGGAGAGGTCCTCCATCACCACCACCGGCGCCTTCTTGGGCGCGCGGTCCAGTTCCTTCAGCACGCGAGCGCGGCGCGTTCCGTCGATGGGGACCAGCTTGGCCAGGTCGTCCATGACGGCCTCGGCGTCCAGGTCCTTGTCCTTGTTGATGATCAGCCGGAAGTTGGGGCGGTTCGACGCCAGCGACACGCCGTTGCGGTCGAGGATCAGGCCGCGCGGCGGCGGCACCAGGCGGTAGTTGAACTGGTTGCCGGCCGAGAGCTTCTGGTAGCGCTGGGCCTCGACCAGCTGCAGCTGGGCAAGGCGCCCGCCCAGGGCCAAGAGGCCCAGGCCCGTGAAGCCGCCCAGCAGGAACGCGCGACGGTGGAAGACGCCCTGACGCTCGTTGACCTCGAAAAAGAAGATTGAGGGTTCGCTCATGGCCTCACCGGAACCGCACGTCGGCGTCCTCGAAGCGATCGACCAGGCGATGGGCGAACGGGAACAGCAGCGCGGTGACCAGGAACTGCCAGAACACCGCCAAGAGGCTGGGCATGGCCAGGCTGTCCAGCATCGTGAACAGGAAGGCCGCGACCATGGCCACGGCGGTGACGCCGGCGAACCAGGCCCACATCATCGGACGGCTCTGACCGGTCATGGCGTTGCGGAGGATCAGCACGGTGGCGTAGGCGACCAGCAGCGATAGGCCCCATAGGCCGGTGGGACCGCCCCAGAATATGTCCAGGAACAGGCCCAGCGCCAGCAGCGCGAACGGCGCCAGGATCGAGGGCCGGATTATCGCCCAGGCGAAGGCCGGGACGATGGCGAAGACCGGCTCGGGCAGCTGCAAGCCCCAGATGCGGATCGGCGCGGCGAAGATGATCGTCGCCGCCATGCACAGCAGCATCGGCACGCCCAACCAGCGGGCGGGGTTGAGAGGCCGTGCGCCGCCGAGGCTCATCGCGGCGCTCCAGGCGGCGGAGGCGCGGTGGTCGCGGACTTGGAGGCCGGCTTGGTCGCGGCGGTCGTCGCGGGCTTGGCGG
>NZ_SZWJ01000104.1:0-13382 GCF_012184455.1 Caulobacter sp. SSI4214
CGCGGCCCGCCTTCCCGTCGACGGCGTACATGTCGGCCAGTCCGACATGGCGTGCAGGGACGCGCGCAAGCTGATGGGCGATCGGATGGTGGGCGTCACCTGCCACGACAGCCGACACCTGGCGATGGAGGCCGCCGACCTGCTGGAGGCGGTGGTCGACGCGGCCGCCGGCTTGACGGGCGAAGGCCCCGCCCATCTCCGCTTCGCGGCGGCTTGGGGACTGGACGCGGACGGCGCGGATCTGGTCCGCCGGACCCTGGTCCTGCTGGCGGACCACGAGCTCAACGCCTCGACCTTCGCGGCGCGGGTGGCGGCCTCGACCGGGGCGTCGCTGTCGGCGGCCTGTCTGGCGGGGCTGTCGGCCCTGTCCGGACCCTTGCACGGCGGCATGGCCGCGCGGGTCGAGGCCTTCGTCGAGGAGGCCGAACGTCGCGATCCGTCCCAGGCCGTGTCGGCGCGGCTGGCGCGCGGCGCGGCCATGCCGGGCTTTGGTCATCCGCTCTATCCGGACGGCGACCCGCGCGCGGCGGCGCTGCTGTCGGCCTTTACGGCGCCCGCGCTGCTGGCCGAGCTGAGGACGACGACCGAGACGGCCACCGGGCTCTCGCCCAATATCGACTTCGCTCTGGTGTCTTTGGCGCGGACCTTGAAACTGCCGCCCGACGCGCCGTTCATCCTGTTCGCCACGGCCCGCAGCGCGGGCTGGATGGCTCACGCCATCGAGCAGCTGCAGACCGGACGGCTGATCCGGCCGAGGGCGCGGTACGTGGGTGAGGTCCCCGGCGGCTGATTCCGGACCGGCCGCCGCGAGCCCTACTCCCCCTCTTCGTCATCGTAGCCGACCAGGCGCAGCGCTCGGGCCGGCAGCCCTTCCAGCGCGCACCAACGCTCGAGGGCCTCCTCCCGCCCGTGGGTGATCCACACCTCGCCGGGACGCAGCTCGGCCAGGGTCCCCGTCAGCTCGTCCCAGTCGGCGTGGTCCGACAGGATCAGGGGCAGCTCCACGCCCCGTTGTCGGGCGCGGGCCCGCACCCGCATCCAGCCCGAGGCGAAGCAGTCGACCGGATCGGGAAAGCGCCGCGACCAGCGGTCGGCCATGGCCGACGGCGGCGCGATGATGATTTGGCCGGCGAAGGCGTCCTTGGGACCCGAGGCGGTGGCGGGCGCCAGCGGGCCCAGCGCCACGCCGTGCGCTTCGTAAAGGGCGTTCAGCCGCTCCAGCGCGCCGTGGACGAAGATCGGCCTGTCCCAGCCCGCCTCGCGCAGCAGCCGGATCACGCGCTGAGCCTTGCCCAGCGCGTAGGCCCCGACCAGATGACAGCGCTCCGGGAACTGTTCGACCGAGGCCAGCAGGCGCCGGATCTCGCCAGCGTCGTCAGGGTGGCGGAAGACGGGCAGGCCGAACGTCGCCTCGGTGATGAAGACGTCGCAAGGGACGGGCTCGAACAAGGCGCAGGTCGGGTCGCGCCGGCGCTTGTAGTCGCCGGAGACCACCATGGTCAGGCCCTTCCAGCGCACGACCGCCTGGGCCGAGCCCAGCACATGACCCGCCGGAACAAGGGTCACCTCCACACCGTCGCGAACGAAGGTTTCGCCATAGGGAACGGGCTGACGGCGGCCGGCGAAATCCTCGCCATAGCGGACCGCCATGATCGCCAGCGTTTGCGGCGTGGCGACGGCGACGCCGTGGCCGGCGCGGGCGTGGTCCGAATGGCCATGGGTGATCACCGCCCGGTCCACGGGGCGGACCGGGTCGATATAGAAGTCGCCCGGCGGGCAGTAGAGGCCGCCCGGTCGGGGACAGAGGAGATCTTCGGGCTTGATCACGTCTGGATAAGACAACGCAAGAGGCGCTAAGCCTATCCCCATGAGCGACAACGAACAGACGCGAATGATCGCCACGGCGATGAACGAGGGAAGCCCCCAGGCGCGCGCCCTCGGCTTTTCCACCTTGGAGATCGGCGAGGCGACCGCGATCCTGAAGGTCCCTTATCGGCCCGAGATCGTCGGCGATCCGGAGACGGGCGTCATCGCCGGCGGCGTGGTCACCACCCTTCTGGACCACGCCAGCGGCCAGGCCGTTCACGCGGCGCTGACGACCTGGGTGTCGATCGCCACCCTGGACCTGCGCATCGATTACATGCGCGCCGCCGAGCCGGGACTGGACGTCTTCGCCCGGGCCCATTGCTACAAGCTGACCCGCTCGGTCGCGTTCGTGCGGGCCGTGGCCTACGACCGCGACCCGAACGATCCGGTGGCCGCCGCCCAGGCGACCTTCATGCTCGACAGCAGCGCCGGCAAGAAGCCGGGCGCCAACCTCAAGCCGCCGCGCGACGCGGGCGCCAAGACCGGAGGGGTCGACTGATGGCCGACGAGGACACCCGCCTGGTCTCGATGCTGGAGTCGATCCCCTACGCCCGCTTTCTCGGGATAAAGGCCGAGCTGGCTGGGGACGAAATGACCGCCGTCCTGCCCTTCGCCCAGCACATCGTCGGCAATCCGATGCTGCCCGCCATTCATGGCGGAGTGTTGGGGGCCTTCATGGAAATGACCGCCCTGGCTCAGCTGTCGGTCGCCGCCCCGATGAAGCGCCAGCCGCGCACGATCGACGTGTCGATCGAGTATCTGCGCTCGGGCAGGCCGCTGACCACCTATGCCCGCGCGACCATCAAGAAGCTGGGCCGCCGGATCGCCAACGTCCATGTCGAGGCCTGGCAGGAGACCCGCTCGGCCCCAATCGCGACCCTGCGCGGCCTGTTCCTGGTCGCGCCCAGCGAGGAGTGATGGTGAAGCCGTCGCGGAAGGGCGGAAAGGCCGTGGCCAAGGCCGAGCTGCCCGAGAAGCTCTGCGCGGTCTGCGGTCGGCCCTTCACGTGGCGGAAGAAGTGGGCCAAGGATTGGGATGCGGTCAGATATTGTTCTGACCTGTGTCGATCACGAAAAATTACACCCTCGTAATCCGAATTGAGCGCGGTAACGTTCTTTAAATTGGCGTAATGAAGCAAAGGTAACGTGCGATAGGCCAAGGTCGCGCCTATATCCCCGATCGCCGGACGCCAAACGGGCGCCGGAGGAAAAGAACAGGGATCAAGACCATGACCATGAAGACCAACGCCGTCGCCGGCCTCGCCTCGCTCGTTCTCGCGGTTCTGCCGCTCGTCGTGATCGCCGGCTCGCTCGCTTCGAGCCTGTAAGTGATCGCCGCTTAACCTCCGTCGCGGCCCGCTCGTTTCCAGAGCCGGCCCGACGGAGATGGCGATCCCGAGGTCGCCCGAAGACCAAGAAAAACAAGACTTTCAGGCATACAGAGACTTGGCCGTCCGATGCAGGATGGCGTGGCGGGCTGCCAGACGATCGATATCCGCGTCGTAGCCGCCGCCGATGACCCCGACCACCGGGATCTCTCTGTCTAGACAAGCGCCCAGGACATAGGCCTCTCGTCGCTCCAGACCCGCGTCGGTCAGCGACAGTCGGCCCAGCTTGTCGTCCGCGTGGGGATCGACCCCCGCATTGAAAAACACGATGTCCGGCCGGACGCTGGAGAGCAGCGCCGGCAGGATGTCCGCCAGCTTCGCCAGATATTCGGCGTCGCCCGTGGCGTCGGCTAGCTCGACGTCGAGGTCGCTGACGGCCTTGCGATGCGGGAAGTTCTTTTCGGCGTGCATCGAGAAGGTGAAGACGCTGGAATCGTTCTCGAAGATCCGCGCCGTGCCGTCGCCCTGGTGGACGTCGAGATCGACGACCAGGGCCTTTCCGATCAGTCCTTCCGCCAGCAGCCGTTTGGCGGCCACCGCCACGTCGTTGAATACGCAGAAGCCGGCCCCGCTCTCGGCGCAGGCGTGATGGCTGCCCCCGGCCGTGTTGCAGGCGATCCCGCCCTCCAGCGCCAGCCGGGCCGCCAGAAGCGTGCCGCCGGTCGCCGCCCGCGCCCGGATCGCGACGCTGTCGGTGTTGGGCATGCCGATCCGCCGCACGACGTCGGCGGGCAGGGACAGCTCGATCACGCCCCGGACATAGTCCTCGGTATGGGCTAGCAGCAGGGTCTGGATATCGATGGGTTCTGGCCTGGCGAAGCCTTCCGGACCCGGCACGCCCTCGACCTCCAGCACGGTCGCCAGGCGCGAGAATTTGTCCATTGGAAAACGATGCCCGGCCGGCATTTCGGCGCGAAAGGCGGGGTGGTGGATGATGGGCGGGGCGCGCGACATCGCTTCACGATGGGGAGCGCGACCGCCTGACGCAAGGTGACGACTTGCGGCAGCGCACACGGAAGCTTATCGCACTGCGTCATGCAGACGACTGAGAACCTCGCCGACATTCTGGACCTTGAGCCGATCGAGGTGAACCTGTTCCGGGGGATCAGCCCGAACGACGGCTTCCCGCGCATCTTCGGCGGGCTGGTGATCGCCCAGGCCCTGCTGGCGGCCTACAGGACCGTGCCCGAGCGGGTCTGCCACTCGCTGCACGCCTATTTCATCCGGCCCGGCGACGTCACCGCGCCCGTGCTCTACGAGGTGGAGCGCGCCCGCGACGGCGGCACCTTCACCACGCGCCGCGTCGCCGCCATCCAGCACGGCGAGCAGATCTTCAACCTAGCCGCCTCGTTCCAGACGCCCGAGGAGGGCTTCGAGCACCAATCGGAGATGCCGGCCGCGCCCGATCCGGAGAGCCTGCCCACCGAGGTCGAGTTCCTGAAGGGCCTGGGCGACCAGATCCCGCCGAAGATGCTGGCCATCGCCTCGCGGCCGCGTCCGGTCGACATCCGCTGGGAAGATCCGCAGAACCCGGTCGCCCCGGTCAAGAAGCCGGGCGTCAAGAATGTCTGGATGCGGGCCAAGGCCCCGCTGGGCGACGACATCAAGATGCAGCAGGCCGCCTTGGCCTACGCCTCGGACATGGCCTTCATGGAAAGCGCCCTGCGCCCGCACGGCCTGATCTGGTCGACCCCGGGCCTGCAGGGGGCCAGCCTGGACCACGCCATGTGGTTCCACCAGCCGTTCGACTTCAACAATTGGACCCTGTTCGCCCAGGACAGCCCCGCCGCTTCGCACGGCCGCGGCCTGGTGCGCGGCCAGATGTTCAGCCAGGACGGCAAGCTGCTGGCCAGCGTGGCTCAGGAGTGCCTGATGCGGGTACGGAAGTAGAACGACAAAGGGCGCGGCCAAGGCCGCGCCCTATTCGACAGTCTCGGTTGCTTGTTATCGCCTCCGAGACCCGCCACCCTCTCAAGGAAGGTGGTCTCAAAGCCCGATGCCGGGGCAGAGCGGGTTCAATAGAGAGATGAGTCTTCAGAGGTGAATTGTCAACTCACGAAGGCTTAACGCGCAGAGGACGGCTTTCCTGATTTCCTTCAACTGATCGCCATTGGCGTGAGGATAGATGTAACGGCGCTTGCCTTGTGCATCCCGCCCAATGCCGATGGGCGAAAGTCTGCCGTAGCCAACCGTGGCCAACATGTCGCACTTCGCCCATTTGCGATCACCCGGCCAGGGCTTCGGCAGAGGACGGGCGAAAGTCATCTCGCAATGATAGTCTTGGGGCTCATCGGGAGCTGTCGTGCTTAACGGTACGACCGTGCACAATCCGTCGCGTCGACGAAGGCGCGGCGTGATCACGACGCATAGCCTTCGCTTAACCATTTCCGGTTCCCGGAAGCCCGTATCGTAGTCACAAACCAGGAGGGCGCCTGGCGCGGGATGGTAGCTGAGCGTCATAATGCTCAACCATGACGCAATGTCGCGTGCGTTCAAAGACCGTTCAAATCGATTCAATCTTCGCCGCGCCCGCCGCCGCCAGACCGCGCAGCAGCGAGGCGACATGCATGCCGTTGGTCAACTCGCCGGCCAAAGCCATTCGCAACGCCTCAGCGGCCGGGACCCAGAAGCTTTCGATGCGCTCGGCTGGGTCATCCTTTGGCTCAGCTACGCGAGTAACGTCACGCGCCAGGACGATGTGCGAACGATTGGCGTGGTTGGCTGGGTTGACCCGACTGCCGCCGATCAGGGTCAGCGTACCGACGCAGCCCGCCTCTTCCATCAGTTCGCGCGCCGCTGTGACCAATGGGTCCGTCTCGCCAGGATCGACCCCGCCGGCCGGCAGCTCGGTGGCGAAGCCGCCCAGCCCGTGCCGGTACTGACGTATGAGCAAGACGTTGTCGTCCGCGTCCAGCGCGACGACTTCGACCCAGTCGGGATATTCCAGAACATAGTAGGGTGCGATCACCGCGCCTTCGTCGGTGACGCAGTCGTCGGCGCGCAGGTGGATCCAGCGGTCCTGGTGAACGACGCGCGAAGCGGTGACGCGCCACTTTCCGTCCGACATCGCCGGTAGCTCCCTCGCGGAGAATTAGTCGCGGTCGCCCAGCTCTTCCTCAGCGGGACCTTCGGCCTCGCCCACCAGGGCGGGCGGGTCGGCCAGGATCAGACCTTCGCCGATCTTGACCTCGGGAACAGCCGCCCGCGTGAACGGCAGATACCAGGTTGGGCCGCCCAGGTCCGGGGTGATCTCGAGAATGTCGCCGGCGCCGAAATTCTGGACGCTCTTCACGCGGCCCAGCAGGACGTTCGTGGCGATATGGCGAACGGAAAGGCCCACCAGGTCGGTCAGATAGAATTCGTCCTCGTCGGGCTCGGGCAGGGCCGAGCGGGGAACGTAGAGGCGAAGGCCGCGCAGGGCGTCGGCGGCTTCCTTGCTGTCGATGCCGGGACAGCGGCAGATGACGCCGTCCTTGGTCGGCCGGGCCGAGGCGATGGTTAGGGCGGGCGAGCCGTCCTGCCGCTTCAGCGTCTTGAAGGCGGCCAGGTTCATCGGCGCCTCGGTATAGGTCGAGATCCGCACCTCGCCGCGCACGCCGAAACCGCCGGCCACGCGGCCGACCAGGATCAGAGGGTCTTGGGGAGGCGAGGCCATGGTCCGGACAGAGTCGCGCCGCCGATCCGCAAGGGACCGGCGGCGCGGATACCCCGATTAGCCTTCGGCGGCTTCTTCGGCCGGAGCCTCGGCGGCCGGAGCTTCCTCGGCCGGAGCCGCGGCAGCCGCGGCGGCGGCTTCGGCGGCGGCGGCCTTTTCAGCCTCGGCGGCGGCCTTGGCGTCTTCCTCGGCCTGACGGCGCTCTTCTTCACGCTGGGCGCGTTCGGCCAGACGCTCTTGCGCCTTCTTGCCCGGCTTGCCCTTTTCCGGGTTGTTGCCGGCGGTCCAGGTGGTCAGGCCTTGGGCGGCCAGGAAGCGGGCGACGCGGTCGGTCGGCTGGGCGCCCTTCTTGAGCCACTCTTGGATCGACTCGACCTTCAGGGTGACGCGGTTGGCGTCGTCCTTCTTGAGGAGCGGGTTGTAGGTGCCGACCTTCTCGATGAAGCGGCCATCGCGCGGCGAGTGGCTGTCGGCGACGACGATCGAGTAGTACGGACGCTTCTTGGCGCCGCCACGGGCGAGACGGATCTTCAGCATTGCGGTAGTCCTTGGTCTAAAGTTCTATTTCTTGAACGGGTTGAAGCCGGGCAGGCCCAGGCCGGAGAGAGGATTGGGCTTGGCGTCGCCGCCGCCCCCGAGACCCGGCAGGCCGGGCAGCCCCGGGAGGCCTTGGCCCCCCGCTGCGTTGGGATCGACGGCGGGCATCTTGCCGCCGCCCATGTTCTTGAGGCGGGCCATGTCGCCGCCGCCCATCATCTGGGCCATGCGGGCCAGGCCCTTGCCGCCGTCCTTGGACATGGCCTTGAACATGTCGGCCATCTGGCGGTGCTGCTTGAGCAGGCGATTGACCTCGGCCACGTCGACCCCGGCGCCGGCCGCGATGCGGCGCTTGCGCGAGGCGGCCAGGATGTCGGGCTTCTTGCGCTCTTCCTTGGTCATCGAGCTGATGATCGCCTGCTGGCGACGGAAGATGCTGTCGTCGATCCCGCTTTCCGAGATCTGCTTCTTGACCTTCTGGACGCCGGGCAGCAGGCCCATGATGCCTTCCATGCCGCCCAGCTTCTGCATCTGCTTCAGCTGAGCCGACAGGTCGTCGAGGTCGAACTTGCCCTTGGCCAGCTTCTTGGCCATGCGCTCGGCTTCGGCGTGGTCGAGGTCGGCCGCGGCCTTCTCGACCAGGGCCACGACGTCGCCCTGGCCCAGGATCCGGCCGGCGACGCGGCGGGCGTCGAACACGTCCAGCTGGTCGATCTTCTCGCCGGCGCCGAGAAACTTGATCGGCAGGCCGGTGACGTGGCGCATCGACAGCGCCGCGCCGCCGCGGCCGTCGCCGTCCGCCCGGGTCAGGATCAGGCCGGTCAGCGGCAGGCGCTCGTGGAACGCCTTGGCGGTGCGGACGGCGTCCTGACCGGTCAGGCTGTCGGCGACCAGGATGGTCTCGGACGGGTTGGCGATGCGGGCGACTTCCGCCGCCTCGCTCATCATCGCCTCGTCCAGCGTGGTGCGGCCGGCGGTGTCGAGGATCAGGACGTCGTAGCCGCCCAGCTTGGCGGCCGAGACGGCGCGCTTGGCGATGTCGACGGCGCTCTGGCCGGCGACGATCGGCAGGCTCTCGACCCCGACCTGCGTCGCCAGCAGCGCCAGCTGCTCCATGGCGGCTGGGCGACGGGTGTCGAGCGAGGCGACCAGCACCTTCTTGCGCTCGGTCTTGGACAGGCGCAGGGCGAGCTTGCCCGTGGTGGTCGTCTTGCCCGAGCCCTGCAGACCAGCCATCAGAATGATGCTGGGCGGGTTCAGCGCCAGGTTCAGGCCGGTCGGAACGTCGCCGCCCAGCATGTCGACCAGACCGTCATAGACGATCTTGACCACCTGGTCGGCCGGCTTGACCGAGCGGATGACCGCCTCGCCCGAAGCCAGCTCCTTGGCCTTGCTGATGAAGTCCTTGACGACGGGCAGGGCGACGTCGGCCTCGAGCAGGGCGACGCGGACCTCGCGCAGCGCCTCGTCGATGTCCTTTTCGGACAGCACGCCGCGACCGCCGAGGCGTTCGAAGACGCCGGAAAGTCGCTCTGTAAGGCCGTCGAACATGTCGAACCCTGTTAAATCCCCAAGCATGACGGACGTCATGCTCGACTCCTTAAGACTCCGCCTGCTCGCGAGCAGGCGGTGGCCAAACGCCATCAGCCCCCGTGGACGATCACGTCGACGGGGGTCCTCGCCGTCCTCGTCCGGATGGGTCCTGCGCTAACAGGCCGGGGTCGTGACGGTGGAGGCGCTGCTGATAAAGCGCCGGAAGCCGGGGCTTATGCACAAATTTCGGGAAGGAGTCAAAAGAGACCCACCACATCCGATCTCCCCGGCGAAAGCCGGGGCCCAGATGGACGAGCGCTGGGGTGGGTTCCATGCGCTCCGCGTTCATCCAACCAGTCCAAACGCCATGGGATCTGGGTCCCGGCTTTCGCCGGGAAGATCGGAGTATGGGAAGGATCAGGCCGTCCCCAGGAAATCGCGCTTGCCGACCTCGACGCCGTTGTGGCGCAGGATCGCGTAGGCGGTGGTGATGTGGAAGAAGAAGTTCGGCATCGCCTGACCCTGGAAATAGGCCAGGCCCTTGACCACGCTGGTCTCGCCGCGACGGGTCAGGGTGATGTCGCGATCCTCCGCGCCGTCGAAGGTGGCGGGGTCCAGGCCTTCGACATAGGCGATGGCGCGGTCGATGCGGGCGATCAGCTCGGCGAAGCTGGTTTCGACGTCGTCCCAGGCCGGAACCTCCTGGCCGGCCAGGCGCGCGCAGCAGCCCTTGGCGAAGTTGGTGGCGATCTGGACCTGGCGGATCAGCGGGAACATGTCGGGATAGAGCCGGGCCTTCAGCAGGGCTTCGGGATCCCAACCCTTGGTCTCCACGTGGGTCGCGGCCTTGATCAGCACGCCTTTCAGCCCCTTCAGGCCCTGGATGAAGACGGGCGCGCTGGCCTGGTGGATCGAGATCGACATGGGAAGCTCCGGGAAGACGAGACGCGCCTAGATAGGGGAGCCATGTGACGCCCGAAAGCGGAACGGTCGGTGGAAGCTGTGGGTTTTAGGGGCTCGGATTCCCAAATCGCGAGGTTCGCCATGAAAGTCAGCGACGCCATGACCACCCAGGTCTCGATCGCCCGCCCGTCCGACACGATCCGTCAGGTCGCTGAGACCATGGCCAAGATCGACAGCGGGGTCGTCCCGGTGGTCGACGACGGCAAGGTCGTGGGCCTGGTCACCGACCGCGACATCGTCCTGCGCGTCGTCGCCGAGGGCCGCAGCTTCGACAGCGCGGTGTCCGAGGTGATGTCGGACGGCGAGGTGCTGAGCGTGAAGGAGGACGACGTCCTGGCCGACGCGACGGCCAAGATGGCCAATAATCAAGTCCGCCGCCTGGTCGTGCTGAACGACGCCGGCGCGCTCAGCGGCATCCTCTCGCTCGGCGACGTGGCCAAGGATTACGGCGCCAAGCAGGTCGGCAAGACGCTGGAGGAGATCTCGCAGGAGCCGGGCGAGGCGGCTCACTAAAGTCACCGTCTCCCGTCGGGAGAAGGCGGGACCCGCGCCGCAGGTGTGGGGGGATGAGGGGCTATCGCGGTCGACGTTGAAGACCTTTGTCCCTCCCATCCCGGCTTTCGCCGGGACGGGCCCCGCCCTCTCCCAAAGGAGAGGGCATCAAAGAAAAAGGGCGGCCCAGCGAGGAGCCGCCCTTCGTCATTCATGCATCGAAAGTCGCTTAGACCAGCGACCCGTCGATCGCCTTGCAGGCTTCCATCAGGCCCTTCACCGACTCGACGGACTTGGCGAACATGGCCTTCTCGGCGTCGTTGGTTTCGAACTCGACGATCTTCTCGGCGCCGCCGGCGCCGATGACCACCGGCACGCCCACATAGAGGTCGTTCAGCCCGTATTGGCCGGTCAGGTAGGTGGCGCACGGCAGGACGCGCTTCTTGTCCTTCAGGTACGAGGTCGCCATGGCGATGGCGCTCTCGGCCGGGGCGTAGAAGGCCGAGCCGGTCTTCAGCAGAGCGACGATCTCGCCGCCGCCCTTGCGGGTGCGCTCGACGATGGCGTCCAGCTTGTCCTGCGTCAGCCAGCCTTGCTTGACCAGTTCCGGCAGCGGCAGGCCGCCGACGGTCGAGTGACGGACCATCGGGACCATGTCGTCGCCGTGACCGCCCAGGGTCCAGGCGTGGATGTCTTCGACCGACACGCCGGTGGCCTCGGCCAGGAAGTAGGCGAAGCGGGCCGAGTCGAGGACGCCGGCCATGCCGATGACCTTTTCCTTCGGCAGGCCCGAGAACTGCTGCAGGGCCCAGACCATCGCGTCGAGCGGGTTGGTGATGCAGATGACGAAGGCGTTCGGGGCGTGGGCCTTGATGCCCTCGCCGACGGCCTTCATGACCTTCAGGTTGATGCCCAGGAGGTCGTCGCGGCTCATGCCCGGCTTGCGCGGCACGCCGGCGGTCACGATGCAGACGTCGGCGCCGGCGATGTCCTCGTAGGCGTTGGCGCCCTTCAGCGCGACGTCCTTGCCGAACACGGCCGAGGCTTCGGCGATGTCGAGGGCCTTACCCTGCGGGGTGCCTTCGGCGATGTCGAACAGGATCACGTCGCCCAGCTCTTCGCGAGCGGCGATGTGGGCCAGGGTGCCGCCGATCATGCCGGCGCCGATAAGGGCGATCTTCGCGCGAGCCATGGGGTCTCCATCAAGGCTGTGGACAGTGGAATGTCGCGGCGCGGTCTAGACCCGTAGCGGCCCGGCCTCAAGTCCTCTTTCCCGTTTCGCTGCGCTGCGGCAAAGATGGCTGAACGACGATAAGGAGAGCGGCCGATGAGCAAGACCGACCCGGGACGTTTCTTCGAGGATTTCCGCCTGGGCCAGCGGCTTGTCCACGCCACGCCCCGGACGATCACGGCGGGCGACGTCGCGCTGTACACGGCGCTTTACGGCCCTCGGTTCGCGCTGTTCTCGTCCGATGAGTTCGCCCGCGCCCACGGTCTGTCCGGCGCGCCGGTGGACCCGCTGATCGCCTTCCATGTGGTGTTCGGCAAGACGGTGCCCGACATCAGTCTGAACGCCGTGGCCAACCTGGGCTACGCCGAGGGGCGGTTCCTGGCGCCGGTCTTTCCCGGCGACACCCTGAGCGCCGTCTCCGATGTGATCGGGCTGAAGGAGAATTCCAACCGCAAGACCGGGGTCGTCTATGTCCGCACGACCGGGACCAACCAACGCGGCGAGGCGGTGCTGAGCTATGTGCGCTGGGTCATGGTCCGCAAGCGCGACGCGGAAGCCGAGGTCGCCGAGCAGGCTGTTCCGACCTTGTCGTCCGCCGTGGCCCCGGCCGATCTGGTCCTGCCGCCGGGCCTCGATTTCGCCGGCCATGACTGGGCGCTGGCCGGCGCGCCCCACGCTTTCGAGGACTATGAGATCGGCGAGAGGATCGACCATGTCGACGGCATGGCGGTCGAGGAGGCCGAGCACCAGATGGCGACGCGTCTCTGGCAGAACACCGCCAAGGTCCACTTCAATCAGTTCGAGCGGGCCAAGGACCCGTCCGGCAAGCGCCTCGTCTATGGCGGGGTGGTGATCTCGACGGCCAAGGCGCTGTCGTTCAACGGCCTGCAGAACGCCGGCCTGATCCTGGCCATCAATGGCGGCCGGCACGTCGCGCCGTTCTTCGCCGGGGCCACGGTGTTCGCCTGGAGCCAGGTGCTGGACAAGGCCGACCTCGGCCCCGCTGGGGCGCTGCGTCTGCGGCTGGTGGCGACCAAGGACCGGCCGTGCGGAGACTTCCCCGACAAGGACGGGGAGGGGACCTACGATCCGGCCGTGATCCTCGACTTCGACTATTGGGCGGCGATTCCGAAACGTGGCTGATTTCGTTCTCGATCCGGCCTTCGTCGCTACGTCGCACAGAGTCGTTGACCTGCCGCTCTGCGAGGCGCGGTTGCAGGACGACGCGCGCTATCCGTGGCTGGTTCTGATCCCGCGCCAGGCGGGCCTGCGCGAAATCGAGGACCTGGACGCCGCCGATCGCCGCCAGTTGATGGAGGAGACCGTCCGGGCGGGGGCCGCCGTCCGGGCGATCGGAGCGCGGCTCGGCTTGGCTGTCGACAAGCTGAACGTCGGCGCCCTGGGCAATGTCACCGCCCAGCTGCATGTCCACGTGGTGGGACGAGGCCGGGGCGATCCGGCCTGGCCGGGTCCGGTGTGGGGTCACAGTCCCGCCGTCGCTTACCGCGCCGAGGCGCTCACCGCCGCCATCGAGGCGGCGCGCGACGCGCTTTCGGTTTAGGCTCGGACCCTAGCGCCGCCTCTTCTTCGCGCCGCCCTTCTTGCCGAGGCTGGCCTTGCCCCGGTGGCCGGCGGCGGCCTTGGCGTGATGACCGCCCTTGCCGTGTTTCAGCGTCGCCCCGCGTCCGGCCTTGCGGGCGGCGGCCGCGCAGCGGGCC
>NZ_SZWJ01000105.1:0-13298 GCF_012184455.1 Caulobacter sp. SSI4214
CTCGGGCGGCGGCAGGCCCAAGCGCGCGCGCATCGGCCGCGACAGGAAGGGATCGATCGGCGCGCCCTGAGGCCAGACGCCTTCCTCCAGTCCCGCCAGCACCAGGCGGTCGGCGCGGACCAGACGCGCCTCGATGGCGCCCAGGATGCGCAGGCGCGGGTGAGTGGCGCCGCCGACCCGGACCGTCTCCTCGTTGACCAGGCGGTCGAGGATGTCGGCGAAGGCCTGGGGCGAGGCGTCGGGCAGGGGCTCGCCGTCCTGGATCAGGGCGGCCATCAGCGCGCCCAGGCACTCGCCCGCGCCGCCGGCCCACAGGCGGGGCGGCGCGATCAGGCCTTCCAGCGCCTCGACCAGCGCCTTGGCCGCCTGGCAGGGGCGGGCGTAGCCGTCGGCGTAAGGGCTGGCGGCGTGGTCGACGGCGGCGAGGACGCGGTCGCACAGCGCGAGCGCCTCGGGCGCATCCTTCAGGCGGGCGCGCAGCACCTCGGCCGACCCAGGCGCGGCGCCGCGCAGGCCCTTGTGTTCCAGGAGAGCGGCGGCCGGCGCCTCGTCCTCGCCCAGCACCAGCGGATGCTTGGCGACGGCCAGGAGGCGCACGGGGTTCAGCGGCTCTTCGACGAGGCGCGCGAAGTGCAGGGCCAGGATCGCCGAGCCGGCGGCGGCCAGGGGCGCGCCGGCCGAGCTGTCGGGGATCACGCCCCAGCGCTGCAGGCGGGTCATCACCCGCCGGGCCAGGGTCTGGTCCGGCGTCACGAGCGCGGCGGTCTTGTCCGGTGTCTCCAGCGCCTCGCGCAGAAGAAGCGCGCAGGCCCCGGCGGCCTCTTCCTCGGCGCGGGCGGCGATGACGGAAAAGCCCGTCAGGCCCTCGGCGATCGGGTCGAGGTCCGGCGCCTCCGCCCGCAGGGACGAGATCTGCGCCAGCCAGTCGGCGGTGGCCTCGGCCGGGCGCAAGGCCTCGTTGACGATCCGCCGCCGCCAGCGCCCTCGGCTGTCGACATCGGGAACCCAAGCGCGGACGTCGGCCCGCGACACGCCCGCCCGGTCCAGCAGGCGCTTCACGGCGCCTTGCGGGTGCTGCTCGCCCTGCGTCCCCTCGATCTTGGCCCAGGCGGTGTCGGCCAGATCTTCGTCGAGACCGGGCAGCACGACGGCGCCCTTGGGCGCGGCGGCGACGACGCGCAGCAGGTCGGCGGTGGCCGGCGCGGTGCCGGTCGAACCGGCGGCGACCAGCACCTCGGTCGGCGGGGTTTCGGACCACTGCTTCTCCAGGGCCCGGAGCAGGCGGACCCGGCGCTCGGAGACGTCGATCAGGCCCAGGTCCTTCAGACGTTCCGGCCAGGCGCGCAACACGGCCTTCAGGAAGCGAGCCGAGACCTGCCAGTGCTGGGCCAGATCGCCCTCGGCCAGGCCGTCCAGTTTGTCCTCGAACGGGATCTCCTCGATCTGGCAGCTGTCGAGGAAGTCCGACAGGGCCTTGGCCAGCTCCAGCGCCTGGACGGGGCCGGGCTTGAACGACAGCAGGCTCCCGTGATCGACCACCAGCCGCGCCAGCTCGAACCGGCGGCGGCGCGAGGCGATGGCGGGCGGCAGGTCGATCGAGAGCTCGCCCGGCTCGAACGGCGGCTCGCCCTCGTCGAGGTCGCCGAGCGGCCGGATCTGCGGCAGCAGAAGGGCGCGCCCGCCGCCGACCGCTAGGAAGGCGTCGGCCAGGGCGCGGGCGCCCCGGCGGGTGGGGGTTAGGACCGTCGCGCGGGGCAGAGCTTCGGGACCCAACGGCTCCAAAGCGTTAAGCAGGCCGCGCGCCAGGTCGTCCACGAACGGCCGGTGCGCGGGGATCGAGAACCAGCGCGGCCCCGGACGCTCGAAGAAGGGGGCCTGGCCGCTCATCCTTGAGCCAGCCTCGCCTCGGCGGCCAGCTTGGCGTCGGGATCGCCGACGTGCATCCAGAGACCGTCCGGCGCGACGCCGTGGACACGGTGGTCGGCGGCCAGGCGCTTCCAGAGGGGCAGCAGCGAGAAGGGGGCGTCCGGACCATCGGCGGTGATCGCCGGCTTGCAGATGTGCACGCCGACATAGACCAGCGGCGCGATCTCGCCGGGGTCCTTGAAGCGGACGACGCCATCGTCGCCGAGGAACACGTCGCCGGTGTCATGGAAGCCCAGCGATTCCCGGGTCGAGGCCAGCATCAGGCAGACGTCCATCCTGGCCGGGTCCCAGGCGGCCGCCACGGCGTCGATGGCCGCCCCGGCGCGTTCGATCCAGATCGAATCGATATTGGCGACGAAAACAGGGCTTTCGCCCAGCAGCGGCAGGGCGTGCTTGATCCCGCCGCCGGTCTCCAAGGCCTGAGGGCGTTCGTCGGAGATGACGATGCGCGGCCTCAGCCCCTTGGCCTCGCGAGCCTTGAGGTGGGCTTCGACGAGGTCGGCGAAATAGTGGACATTGACCACGGCGGTCTCGACCCCGGCGGCGGCCAGACGGTCCAGCATGTGATCGATCAGCGCCTTGCCCGCGACCTCGACCAGGGCCTTGGGGCGGTCGTTGGTCAGGGGTCGCATCCGGGTGCCAAGCCCGGCGGCCAGCACCATCGCGATCTTGGGCCCCTTGGCGGCGGCGCTCATCGACGGGCCTCCGCCGGAACGTAGCGGTCGAACCAGGCTTTCAGGTCGGCGAGGGCCGGATCGGTCAGGTTGCGCTCCAGATAGCGCCAGGTGCGCGGCATGAAGGCCTCGTACTGGCGACGGCCCAGCAGGGCCTGGCGCGCGAAGACCCGGCCCAGGATGCGGGCCGCGTTCGAGGCCGCGAGCGCGCGGTAGTCGGCGATGAAGGCTCCTTGGTCGACGCTCGGGCGGGCGGTCAGATAGCGGTCCAGCATGGCCGCCTCCAGCACCGCCGACACATCGCGACGGGCGTCCTGTAGCAGATGGGTTAAGTCCCAGGCTGGATGGGCGCGCAGAGCGTCCTGGAAATCCAACAAGCCGACGCGGGCCACGCCCTTGCGTTCGGGCAGCCAGAGCAGGTTCTGCGCGTGATAGTCGCGATGGGTGAAGACGCTGGCTCCGGCCTCGCCCCGCACCCACACCGGCGCCCAGAGCGCGTCCCACTCGGCCACGGCTTCGGGCGTGAACGCGGGGATGCCGGCGAATTGCGGCCACCATTCCAGGAAGGTGTCGGTGGCGTGTTTCAGGGCCAGGGCGTCATAGGTGAGCAGCGGCCAGCGCACCTCGTCCACGGTCAGAACGTCCGGCGGTGTTTCGGCGTGCAGGACGACTTGCAGGTCGACGGCGGCCTCGTAGAGCGGGCGTTCGTCCTGCCCCTCGGCGATCAGCGTGGCATAGAGTCCGTCGCCCAGGTCCTCCAGGACGGCAAGGCCCTGGGCGACGTCGTAGGCGTGGATCCTAGGGGCCGACAGACCGCGTTGGCGCAGATAGTCGGCGGTGGCGACGAAGGCGGCGACCGAGCCGGCGGCGAGGCGCGCGGCGGCGTTGTAGCCCAGGGCCAGCCGCTCGGCGTCGGTCGCGTTCGGCGGGCAAACGACGCTTTCCAGCGCCGGCGGCTGGTCCATGAAGATGAAGCTCTGGCCGCCCTCGCGATGCAGGCGCTCGTAGCTGCGCGTCGAGGCGTCGCCGCCCAGCGGCTGGCGGCGGACGTCGCCGAAGCCGTGGGCTTTCAGGAACGCGGCCTTCGCCGCTTCACGCTCAGAACTCAAGGGGGCGTCCTTCGAAACTACCGTGCGCCGTGAGGACGGCGCGTCGCGCGCCGCCGTCGAGGGCGATGTCTATATCGAGCCGATTCGGCGGCAAACGCCCTTCCAGCCGCTGCGGCCATTCGATGAGCGCGACGCCGCCCTCCAACGCCTCGTCCAGGCCGATCTCGTAGGCCTCGTCGGGATCGGTGAGGCGATAGAGATCGAAATGGGCCAGCGGAAAAGCGGGCGTCTCGTAGAACTGC
The DNA here is from genome assembly GCF_012184455.1 of Caulobacter sp. SSI4214. NCBI lineage: Bacteria > Pseudomonadati > Pseudomonadota > Alphaproteobacteria > Caulobacterales > Caulobacteraceae > Caulobacter > Caulobacter sp. SSI4214. The sequence continues at coordinate 3,952 of NZ_SZWJ01000105.1, forward strand.
ACCAGAGTGAAGGTCGGGCTCGGAACCTCCTCGTCCGGGGACGTCAAGGCGCGGATCAGGGCCCGGGCCAGGGTCGACTTGCCGGCGCCGAGCGGGCCTGTCAGGCAGATCGCGTCGCCGGGGCGCAATGACGCGGCCAACTGGCGACCGAGCGCCTGGGTCGCGGCCTCGTCGGCCAGGTGGAGGGTCTTCATCCGTCTCCCATAGCGCGTCGCCTCGACGATGTTGAGAGGCGCAAGCCCCTTCCCCCCGCGTCCCGCACGCGCTAACCGCACATCCTGATGCCGACATCCCTTCGCACCGCCTATCGCGAGCGCCTGGCCCAGGGCGAGATCAAGCCCGACGCCGCCCAGGCCGCCGCCGTCGAGGCGCTCTCGCGGCTGGAGGCCGATCTCGACAACGCCGGCGAGCCCGGCTTCTCGCTGTTTGGCCGCAAGCCCAAGAGCCAGCGGGGCGTCTATCTGTGGGGGCCGGTTGGACGCGGCAAGTCCATGCTGATGGACCTGTTCTTCGACAGCGCGCCCGTCGCCAAGAAGCGCCGCATTCACTTTCACGCCTTCATGGCCGAGGTCCACGCCGACATCGACGCTTGGCGCAAGGGCGACGCGGCGGCGCGCAAGGCGCGCTTCGGCCAGCACAAGGGGGACGACCCGATCGTCCCGACGGCGGACCTGATCGCGCAGAACGCCCGGCTGCTGTGCTTCGACGAGCTGCAGGTCACCGACATTGCCGACGCCATGATCCTGGGGCGGCTGTTCGAGGCTCTGTTCGCGCGGGGCGTGACCCTGGTGGCCACCTCGAACCGGCCCCCGGACGATCTCTATAAGGACGGGCTGAACCGCCAGCTCTTCCTGCCTTTCATCGATATGCTGAAGTCGGCGCTGGATGTCGTGGCGGTGCGCGGTCCGGTGGACTTCCGCCTGGACCGCCTGCGGGCGGCCCGCACCTGGCTGGCGCCGAACGACAAGGCCAGCCAGGCCGAGTTCGAGCGACTTTGGACCGACATGCTGGACGGCGCGGCCGAGACCGGCGCGACCCTGAAGGTGCTGGGCCGCGAGATGCGCCTGCCGCGCGCCTCTGGCGGCCTGCTGCGGGCTTCGTTCGCCAGCCTTTGCCAGCAGGCTTTGGGGCCGCAGGATTACTTGGCCCTCGCCGAGCGCTTCCACACGATCTTCCTGGAGGACGTTCCGCGCCTGACCCCGGCCAAGCGCGACGCGGCCAAGCGTTTCAACACGCTGATCGACGCGCTTTACGAGGCGGACGCCAAGCTCGTGGCCCTGGCCGAGGCCGAACCGGAGGCGTTGTATCCCGAGGGCGACGGCGCCTTCGAGTTCGAGCGCACCGTGTCGCGCCTGCAAGAGATGCGCTCGGCCGACTATGTCTCGCGCGTTCGCGATTAGGAGCCCCAATGTCCGTCAAAGACCGCGTCCGCGTTCGCGAAACCAAGTTGCTGTCCGACAACTGGTACGTCCTGAAGACCACGACCTTCGACTGGAAGCGGCGCGACGGCGCGTGGCAGACCCAGAGCCGCGAGCACTACGATCGCGGCAATGGGGCGGTCTTGCTGCCCTATAACCGGGCCAATCGCACCGTGCTGCTGGTCAAGCAATTTCGCTATCCGGCCTTTGTGAACGGCTATGACGATCTGCTGATCGAGGCGGCGGCCGGCTTGCTGGACGACGCCGAACCCGAGGTCCGCATCCGCGCCGAGGTCGAGGAGGAGCTGGGCTATCGGCTCGGCGAAGTGCGCAAGGTGTTCGAGGCTTTCATGAGCCCGGGCTCGGTGACCGAGATCCTGCACTTCTTCGTCGCCGAATATGACGCCGGAATGCGGATCGGCGAGGGCGGCGGCCATCCCGACGAGGGCGAGGACATCGAGGTGCTGGAACCGACCCTCGACGAGGCCCTGGCCATGATCGCCGACGGCCGCATATGCGACGCCAAGACCATCATGCTGCTCCAGCACCTGGCCCTGACGGTCTTCAGAGGTTAGTCGAACTCGCGCGCCAAGGGCACGGAGAAGCGCACGGTCAGGCCAGTCGAGGCGTAGTCCGCCCAGACCACGCCGCGCAATTCGTTGGCGATACTGCGCTCGATGAGCCGGGAGCCGAAGCCTCGTCGCAGAGGCTCCGCCGCTGGCGGTCCCCCCGTCTCGCGCCACTCGAAGACCAGCGTCGCGTCGGCCGTCACGGACCAGGTCAGGACGAGCTTTCCGGCGGTCGAGAGCGCGCCATACTTGGCCGCGTTCGTCGCCAGCTCGTGGAAGACCATGCCGAGCGAAAGGGCCACCCGCGCCGGCAAATGCGTCTCCGGCCCGTCCATCTGGACGCGCTCTTCCCCATAGGGGCCAAGCTCCTGCGACAGGATCTGGCGCAGACCGGCGCCGGCCCATTGGCTGTCGGTGAGGGCGTTATGTGTCTGGGACAGCGCCAGCAGTCGGGATTCGAAGGCGCCGGCGAAGGTCTCCGGCGTCGTCGAACCGCGCAGGGTCTGCTGGGCGATGGCTTGCACGGTCGCCAGGGTGTTCTTGACGCGGTGGTTCAGCTCGTCGAGCAAGAGTCGCTGGCGCTGGTTGGCCAGAACACGCTCGGTCATGTCCGAGCCCTCGACGAAGACGCCCGATACCGAGCCGTCCGCTTCAAGGATAGGCTGATAGATGAAGTCGAGAAAGCGTTGCTCCAGCGGCGCGCCGGGTTCGCGGGCCAGCATCACCGGCAGGTCGCGGCCGATGAAGGGCTCGGCGGAGCGCCTGACTTCGTCGAGCAGCGAAATGAAGCCTTGGTCTAGAACTTCCGGCAGCGCCAGGCGCAGGGGACGGCCGACAATGTCCCGTCGGCCCACCAGCCTCAGATAGGCCTCGTTGGCGAAGTCGAACACGTGGTCCTCGCCCTTCAGCACCGCCACGAAACTTGGGGCGCGCATGAAAAGGCGGCGGATCTGCATGCTCTGGGATTGCAGGGTCTCGACCCGCCGCAGCACGGAATCGCCCAGCATGGCGGTGCTCGGCGGCGCCTCGGGGCGGAAGGCGGAGTCCTTGAGACGTTTGAGTTCGGTGATGTCCTGGGTGTTCTGCAGGATGAAGCCCGGGCCCTCGTTGGAAGGCACCCAGGTGTGGGTGCAGCTCCAATAGCGATCCTCGAACCCGCCGCCCGCTTCCGCGGGTTTGGGTATCGCGTAATGCAGTACGGCGATCACGTCCGTCTTGCCGGTGTCGCGGGTGCGAAAAAGCGACTCTTCCAGCAGCCGCCGGCTCTCGCCCTCGGCGGGGAAGGCGTCGAATACGTACCGGCCGCACAGGTCTTCGCGCGTGCGGCCCGTCACCTCCAGATAGGCCGCGTTCATTTCGACGATGTTCAGGGCGTGGTCCATCATCATGTACGGCGTCGGTATCCGATCAAACACCGCCTTGAAGTCGATCGGACTCGCCATATCCCCGCGCGCCTCTCCCTAGCCCAGCCCAAAGTAACGCAACCTTGGCCGTAAGGGTTCCCCCTCTCGCTCGTCGCGCGAGGTGCGAACGTTTCTCAAGAGGGCGCCGTTTAATTGACACCCCCGTCCTCGCGCTTAAAAGCGTCCCGCAACGCACAAAGGCTACTGAGGTTGGACCTCTCATGACCGACACGAGCCGGGGGCTGCCTGAGCGCCCGATGTCGCCCCACCTGCAGGTGTGGCGTTGGCATATCACCATGGCCTGTTCGATCCTCCACCGCGGCTGCGTCGTCGGCCTGTGGGTCGGCGCCGTGATCCTGGCCGGCTGGGCCGCCGCCCTGGCCGCCGGTTCCGACGCCTATGCCGGCTATGTCGGCCTGCTGGGCTCGCCGATCGGCAAGCTGGTTCTGCTGGGCGAGACCTTCGCGGTGTTCTTCAACATCGCCTACACCATCCGCCAGACCTTCTGGGACACCGGCAAGGGCTTCCAGCCCCGCGTGGCCGACATGACCGGCGCCATGGCGATCGCCTTCGCGGTTGTGGCGACGATCGTCACCTGGGTCATCGCCCACGCGAACGGAGCGTTCTGATCATGAGCAAGAACGACCTCTTCCAGCCCCAGCAGTTCCGCACGCCTCTGTCGCGCGCGCGGGGCATGGGCGCCTCGCGCCACGGCGTCAGCCACTTCATCACCGAGCGCGTTTCGGGCCTGGCCCTGGCGCCGCTGAGCATCTGGGGCGTCTTCGCGGCCCTGAAGATGATCGGCGCCGACCAGCAGACCGCCGCCGCCTGGGTCAGCCAGCCGGTCAACGCGGTGCTGCTGGGTCTGCTGCTGATCTCGGCCCTGATCCACCTGTCGAACGCGGTCCAGGTGGTCATCGAGGACTATGTCCACCGCTTCACGAGCAAGTCGGCCCTGGTGATCGGCAACCTGTTCGTCTGCGTGCTGGCCGGCGCCGTCGGGATCTTCTCGATCCTGAAGGTCGCCCTGACCGTGACCGGAGCCCATTGATGTCGGCCTACAAGTTCATCGATCACAAGTTCGACGTCGTCGTCGTCGGCGCCGGCGGTTCTGGCCTTCGCGCCGCGCTCGGCTGCGCCCAGGCCGGCTTGAAGACCGCCTGCGTCACCAAGGTGTTCCCGACCCGCAGCCACACGGTGGCCGCTCAGGGCGGCATCTCGGCCTCGCTGGGCAATATGAGCCAGGACGACTGGCGCTGGCACATGTTCGACACCGTCAAGGGGTCGGACTGGCTGGGCGACCAGGACGCCATCGAGTACCTGACCCGCAACGCCCCGGCGGCGGTCTATGAGCTCGAGCACTGGGGCGTGCCCTTCTCGCGGACGGCCGACGGCAAAATCTATCAGCGCGCCTTCGGCGGCATGACCAAGAACTTCGGCGAAGGCCCGATCCAGCGCACCTGCGCGGCGGCCGACCGGACCGGTCACGCCATGCTGCACACGATGTACGGCCAGTCCCTGGCCCACGACACCGAGTTCTTCATCGAGTACTTCGCCCTCGACCTGATCATGGACGACGGCGTCTGCCGCGGCGTCACCGCGTGGAAGCTCGACGACGGCACCCTGCACCGCTTCCAGGCCCAGATGGTGATCCTGGCCACGGGCGGTTACGGCCGCGCCTATTTCTCGGCGACCTCGGCCCACACCTGCACGGGCGACGGCAACGCCATGGCCCTGCGCGCCGGCCTGCCGCTGCAGGACATGGAGTTCGTGCAGTTCCACCCCACCGGCATCTACGGCGCCGGCTGCCTGATCACCGAAGGCGCCCGCGGCGAAGGCGGCTATCTCACCAATTCGGAAGGCGAGCGCTTCATGGAGCGCTACGCCCCGTCGGTGAAGGACCTGGCGCCGCGCGACATGGTCAGCCGCGCGATGACCATCGAGATCCGCGAAGGCCGTGGCGTGGGTCCCAACAAGGACCACATCTTCCTGCACCTCGACCACCTGGATCCCAAGATCCTGGCCGAGCGCCTGCCGGGCATCTCGGAAACCGCCAAGGTTTTCGCTGGCGTTGACGTGACCAAGGCGCCGATCCCGGTGCTGCCAACCGTCCACTACAACATGGGCGGCATCCCGACGAACTATCACGGCGAGGTCGTCACCAAGGACGGCGACAATCCCGACAAGGTGATCCCGGGCCTGATGGCCGTCGGCGAAGCGGCCTGCGTGTCGGTGCACGGCGCCAACCGCCTGGGCTCGAACTCGCTGATCGATCTGGTGGTGTTCGGTCGCGCCGCGGCTCTTCGCTGCGCCGAGATCGTCAAGCCGGGCGCCAAGCAGCCCGAGTTGAAGGCCGAGCAGACCGAGGCGCATCTGACGCGCTTCGACCACTTCCGCAACGCCTCGGGCTCGACCGGCACCGCCGAGCTGCGTCTCGAGATGCAGAAGGCCATGCAGGAGGACGCCGCCGTGTTCCGCACCGGCGAGAGCCTGGACAGCGGCGTGAAGCGCCTGCAGGCCGTCTGGGACAAGAAGAGCGACATCAAGGTTTCCGACCGTGGCCTCGTGTGGAACACGGACCTGATGGAGACCCTGGAGTTCGACAACCTGATCGGTCAGGCCGTCGTGACGGTGAACGGCGCGGTGAACCGCACCGAAAGCCGGGGCGCCCACGCCCGCGAGGACTTCGCCGACCGCAACGACACCGAATGGATGAAGCACACCCTGGCTTGGTTGGATAACCAGTCGGGCAAGGTGAAGATCGATTACCGTCCGGTGCACAGCTACACGATGTCCGACGACATCGCCTACATCCCGCCGAAGCAACGGGTCTACTGAGGGTCCGATGGTCGAACTCGCTCTCCCCAAGAACTCGCAGGTCAAGTCGGGCAAGCACTGGCCGGCTCCCGCGGGCGCCAAGAAGGTCAAGACCTTCAAGATCTACCGCTACGATCCGGAAGCGGGCGGCAATCCGCGCTGGGACACCTACGACGTCGATATGGACGCCGTGGGGCCGATGGTCCTGGACGCCCTGCTGTACATCAAGAACACCATCGACCCGACCCTGGCCTTCCGTCGGTCGTGCCGGGAGGGCGTCTGCGGCTCGTGCGCGATGAACATCGGCGGCCGCAACACCCTGGCCTGCACGCATGGCTGGGCCGAGGTCCCGGGCAAGGCCGTCCAGATCAGCCCGCTGCCGCACATGCCGGTGGTCAAGGACCTGATCCCGGACCTGACGCTGTTCTACGCGCAGTACGCCTCGATCGAGCCCTGGCTGCACACCGACACGCCCGAGCCTCAGGCCGAGTGGAAGCAAAGCCCGGAAGACCGCGAGAAGCTCGACGGTCTTTACGAGTGCATCCTGTGCGCCTGCTGCTCGACCTCGTGCCCCAGCTACTGGTGGAACGGCGACAAGTATCTGGGCCCGGCGGCCCTGCTGCATGCCTATCGCTGGCTGATCGACAGCCGCGACGAGGCCACCGGCGACCGCTTGGACGCGCTAGAGGATCCCTTCAAGCTCTATCGCTGCCACACGATCATGAACTGCGCCCAGGTCTGCCCCAAGGGGCTGAACCCGGCCAAGGCGATCGCCGAAATCAAGAAAATGATGGTCGAGCGCGTCGTCTGACGAGCTTCCACACGGTCAGAGGGGCGGCGATCTCGATCAGAGTCGCCGCCCCCTTCGTATCCGCCTTGATCAAAGGCGCTTGCCAATAGGTGACGCCGGCGTCATTTTTGACGAAATGGGAGGGCGTCCTTGAACGCTAACGTCAATCAGAACGCATGCGTCGTGATCGTCGGCGCGGGTCACGCGGGCGGTTCGGCCGCGGCTTTCCTCCGCCAATATGGTCACGAGGGCCGGATCGTGCTGATCGGCGACGAGCCGCTTCTGCCGTATCAGCGCCCGCCGCTTTCCAAGGCCTGGCTGAAGGGCGAGGCCGACGCTGACTCCCTGGCGCTGAAGCCGGCCGACTGGTACGCCCAGAACAATGTCTCCCTGCGCCTCGAAGGCGTGGCCGAGCGGATCAATCGCGCCGAGAAGACCGTGACCCTGGCCTCGGGCGAGGTCATTGCCTATGACGCCCTGATCCTGGCCACGGGCGCGCGCGCGCGCGAACTTCCGATCCCCGGGTCCGACCTGGCCGGCGTCCTGGCCCTGCGAACGGCCGCCGACGCTGAATTGCTCAAGCACGCCCTCGGGCCCGACAAGCGCCTGGCCGTGATCGGCGGGGGCTATGTGGGCCTTGAGGCCGCCGCCTCGGCCCGCGCGCTTGGCAGCCACGCCATGGTTATCGAACGCGAAAGTCGCGTCTTGGCGCGCGTGGCCTGCGAGACCCTGTCGACCTTCTTCCAGGATTATCACCGCCAGCATGGCGTCGCGTTCGAGCTCAACGCTGGCGTGGCGGGTTTCGAGGGGCGCGACGGTCACGTCACGGGCGTGCGCTTCACCGACGGCCGCGTGGTGGCCTGCGACGTCGCCCTGGTCGGGGTGGGCGCGGTTCCGAATGACGAGCTGGCCAAGGACGCTGGCCTCGACACCGCCAATGGCGTGGTCGTCGACCTGGAGGCCAGGACCAGCGATCCGTCGATCTTCGCGATCGGCGACGTCGCGCATCGGCCGCTGCCGCTATATGAGCGCCAGTTCCGCCTGGAGAGCGTGCCCAACGCCCTGGAGCAGGCCAAGCAGGCCGCTTCGGCGATTCTCGGCCGTCCGGGGCCGGCGCCGGAGGTTCCCTGGTTCTGGTCCGACCAATATGATCTGAAGCTGCAGATCGCCGGCTTGCCGTTCGAGGCCGACCGCCAGGTCGTTCGCGGCGACGTCGCCGTGGCCAAGTTCGCGGTCTTCCACCTGAAGGGCGACCTGGTGCGGGCGGTCGAGGCGGTCAACGCGCCGGCCGAATTCATGGCCGGCAAGCAGCTGATCGCCAGGCGCGCGCCGGTAAACGCTGAAAAACTCGCCGACACGCATGTGTCCATGAAAGAGGTGGCGGCTTAAGGTCGCCGAAGGGGAACAGAAAGCCACATGGCCAAGATCACCTACATCGAGCACGACGGCGCGGAACATGTCATCGACGTCAAGTCGGGGCTGACCGTCATGGAAGGCGCCGTGAAGAACAACGTGCCGGGCATCGACGCCGACTGTGGCGGCGCTTGCGCGTGCGCGACCTGCCACGTCTATGTCGATCAAGCCTGGCTGGACAAGACCGGCGACAAGTCGGCCATGGAAGAGTCGATGCTGGATTTCGCCGAGAACGTCGAGCCCAACAGCCGCCTGTCCTGCCAGATCAAGGTCAGCGACGCGCTGGACGGCCTCGTCGTGCGTCTTCCCGAGAGCCAGCACTAAGCACGCCATCGGGCGGCCGAGCCGAAACGTTCCGCCGGCCGTCAAAAGAGCGTTGTTATATTGTCGCGAGGGGGTTGCCAGAGCCGTGGGCGGGGACTAGATCAACGCCTCGCTCGGAACGGCTTCGTGACCGGACGACGCGGTTTCCGAAAGGAAGCTTGCATCGGCCCTGACGCTTGGCTAGACACCGCGCTCCAATCGACTCGATGATGGATCCGCAAGGGCGGCTTCGGCAGCCCTAGGGTCCTCTTTTTGTCTCTTCGCTACCCCGGCTTCGGGTGGCGCGAAAAAGTCGAAAAGAGTTGGTTGACTTCGGAATGTCGCTTCATTAGAAGCGCCGCTCCAATCATCGCCGCCAAGACTTCGCAAGAATTCAGCGGCGCGGTGATGGGTTAGTTAAGTAGAGATTTTGAGATCTTCTCGAAATTAAAGACTTGACTGACTTGGTTGGTTTCTCTAGAAGCCTGCCACTCTGGCGCTTCCTGGATTTCCGGGGCTCGCCGCTCCGGTTTGAAGAGTTTTGAAAAAAACGATTTGACACGGGTTTTGAGGTTGGATAGATAGCCGCCTCCGCCGCTGACCGGGCGCTAAACGGTTGGGTCGCTTCGGTGGC
>NZ_SZWJ01000106.1:0-13274 GCF_012184455.1 Caulobacter sp. SSI4214
GGAAGCCCTGAAGGCCGGCGGCGCGGGCGATGCGGGCCGCGGCGATCTTGGTGGCCATGCCGCCGGTGCCGACGCCCGCGGCGGCGTTGGCCCCCTCGGCCATGCCGGCGATCTCGGCGGTGATCTCCGAGACCAGCGGGATATGCGCGGCCTTGGGGTTCTTGCGCGGGTCGGCGGTGTAGAGGCCGTCGATGTCCGACAGCAGCACCAGCAGGTCGGCGCCGGCCATCTGGGCCACGCGCGCGGCCAGGCGGTCGTTGTCGCCGTAGCGAATTTCCTCGGTGACGACCGTGTCGTTCTCGTTGACCACTGGGACGACGCCGAGGCCCATCAATGTCTCGGTCGTGGCGCGCGCGTTCAGCCAGCGGCGACGCATCTCGGTGTCATCGCGGGTCAGCAGGATCTGGGCGACGCTCGTCCCATGCGGCTCGAAGGCCTCTTCCCACGCGCGCATCAAAAGGCTTTGGCCGGCGGCGGCCGCCGCCTGCTTCTCGGGCAAAGTCGTCTTGCGGCCGGTCAGGCCCAGGCGCCGGCGGCCCAGGGCCACCGCGCCGGACGAGACGACCAGCACCTGCTTGCCGGCGTCGCGCAAGGCGGCGGCGTCGGCGCAGAAGGCTCGCAGCCAGGCGTGGTTGGCCGCGCCCGTCTCGGCGTCGACCAGCAGGGCGGACCCCACCTTGAAGACGATGCGTCGGGCCGCCTTGAACGCCTCGCTGGCGTGGCTCACGGGGTCCAGCCCCCAGGGGTCTCGTCGACATGGTCCTCGTCATCGTCGATCTCTTCCTCGAGATCGCCGCGACGGATGCGCACCTGCTTGTAGGCGGCGCGCAGCAGCTCGGTGACGCCCTTGCCCGACACGCCCGAGACCAGGCGCGGCTTGACGCCCGCCACGGCTTCCAGCTCGGCGACCTTTTCGGCGAGGGTTTCCTCGTCGAGGGCATCGATCTTGTTCAGCGCCAGGATCTCGGACTTGTCGGCCAGCTCGTCGCCATAGGCTTCCAGCTCGCCGCGGATCGTGGTCCAGGCGCCGGCGACGTCCTCCTGGGTGGCGTCCACCAGGTGGATCAGCACCGCCGACCGCTCGACGTGGCCCAGGAAGCGGGTGCCGAGGCCCGCGCCCTCGCTGGCGCCTTCGATCAGGCCGGGGATGTCGGCCAGCACGAAGCGCTCGCTGCTCGACAGGTCCACGACGCCCAGGTTCGGGGTCAGGGTGGTGAACGGGTAGTCGGCGATCTTGGGCTTGGCGGCGCTGGCGGCGGCCAGGAAGGTCGACTTGCCGGCATTGGGCAGGCCCACGAGGCCGACATCGGCGATCAGTTTCAGCCGCAGCCAGATCCAGCGCTCCTCGCCCTCCTGACCGGGATTGGCGTATTTCGGCGCCTGGTTGACCGGACCCTTGAAGTGCAGGTTGCCCCAGCCGCCGTTGCCGCCCTTGGCCAGCAGCAGGCGCGCGCCCGCGTGGTCGAGGTCGGCGATCAGGGTCTCCTTGTCCTCCTCGAGCACCTCGGTGCCCACCGGCACCTTCAGCACCACGTCCTCGCCGGCGGCGCCGTGGCGCGCGCGGCCCATGCCGTGCACGCCGGTGCCGGCCTTGAAGTGCTGCTGGTAGCGATAGTCGATCAGGGTGTTTAGGCCTTCCACGGCCTCGATCCACACGTCGCCGCCGCGGCCGCCATCGCCGCCGTCCGGGCCGCCGTACTCGATATACTTCTCGCGGCGGAACGACACCGACCCGCCGCCGCCGTTACCCGAGCGGATATAGATCTTGCATTGGTCCAAGAATTTCATGCGGCCCTTTTGTCCCAAGGCGTCCCGCGCGTCGAGCCAAAACGCCCGGCCCCAGGCGCGCCGCCGTGACGTTACGCCGCTGGGGGGCTTCGCGAAAAGCGGGGCGGACGCCCCGAAATCGTGACGAAATGTTAAAGTCCGTGATGCGACAAAGTGTCTTGGCAGCAAACCGCCACGTTCATCTATGGCGGAGCAGGAGGCTGACCTTGGCGACCGCGGAAGAGGGCGTGGCGATGCTGGAGGCGGATCTGCGGGATCTGTCGACGCAGGAGCTTTGCCGGAAGTATAGCGCGGAGGCTTCGACGCACCGCAATATCTTGATCAGTCGGGGCACCGGCGTCGCTCCGCAGTGGCGCGACTTCAAGACCTTTCTCGGCGAGGTCGGGCTCAGGCCCTCGGGCGACCACAGCCTGGTCCTGCTCAATCGTTACGAACGCACCTACGGTCCCGGCCGCGCCAAGTGGATGACCGCCGAGGAACAGGCCGCCCACGAAGTCGAATTCGACCGCCTGCGCGCCGAAAAGCAGCGCGAGGAGCAGCTGGAGGCGCATAACGCCGCCGCGATCAAGCGGGCCAGCGCGCCGGGCGCCCCGTCGTTCGGGCAGTTCACGCCGCTCGCGGGCCGTCCCGCGCCGTTCACGGAGGTGGCCAAGCGTCTGGCGATTCCGGTCAGCGCCCTCTCCAAGGCCATGCCGGCGGGCGGCAGCGCCGACGAGCTGGTCAAGCGCGCCGCCGTCTCCAGCGAGCTGATCAACGAGCACGCCACCTGGCTGCCGCCGGATCCCGCCAAGAAGGCCGGCTTCTTCGAGGCCTACCGCATCTGGCATCTGCAGGTGCAGCCCCAGTTCGGCCGCGCCGCGACCCCGACCTTCCTGTTTCTCTACATCGCCCTGCCGGTCATGAAGCAGTGCCGCGACGAGCTGATGGATCTGGACCTCTGGAACCCGCTGGGTCAGCGAGCCCTGAACGCCCGCGACAACCACATCGCCTGGAAGAAATACACCGAGTTCATGCCGCGCGCTCAGGTGGCGATGATGGAGATCCCGATCTACGCCACCTATTCGCTGCTGAGCGACCTCGACGCCCTGTGCGAGCGGATCCTCACGGCCGAGAAGCGCTTCCGCGAGGGGCCGCAGAAGGTGATCCACACGCACCGGGCGGCTTGATCACGCCAGCCACACCATCATCCGCGTCGCCGCGGGCTCGCCACGCGCGATCGACGGCTTGTGCTCGACGACGCCGGTGTAGAGGAACCCGGCCTTGATCAGCACGCGGCCCGAGGCGGCGTTGTCGGCGAAGTGGCCGGCGGTGACGTAGCGCTTCTTCCAGGTCGCGCGGGCCCAGTCGAGCGCGCCCTTGGCCGCCTCGGTGGCGTAGCCTCGGCCCCAGTAGGGCCGGCCGATCCAATATCCCATCTCCACCTGGCCATCGAGGTGGGTGAACATTCCGACCACCCCGATCAGGCCCTCGTCCGCCAGTTCGATCGCGAAGGTGTTGTCGCGCGACCGGTCCTGGGTTCCGCAGCGGGCCACGAAGTCCTCGGCGTGAGCCCGGGTATAGGGCGAGGGCATCCGCGTCGTCATCCGCGCGACGTCATGGTCGACGCAGAAGGCGGCCACGCGCTCGACGTCATGGCGACGCGGCGCGCGCAGCGTCAGCCGCTCGGTCTCGATGACGGGTCTTTGTTCGATGACGCACATCGGCGCCTCCCAGAGTTCCGGTCCCTTCTCGTCGGAGACCGTGACGCCGCCATGGCGAAGCTTTCGATTTCGTGGCGGCGACGAGACAAAACAAAAGCGGGGAGCCCGGCGTTCCGGACTCCCCGCTAGAGATCGTCTGTCCGGATCGTCTTCTGTGTGAGAAGCACGACCCCGAAGAACTCTGGTTCGTGCTTACTCGGCCGGCTGAGCGGCCGGGGTCACGGTCACGTAGGTGCGGTTGTGTTTCTTGGTCACGAAGCCTACCGCGCCCTGCACGAGCGCGAAGAGGGTGTGATCCTTGCCCATGCCCACGCCCGAACCCGGGTAGAACTTGGTGCCGCGTTGGCGCACGAGGATGTTGCCGGCGAGAACCTTCTCGCCGCCGAACTTCTTCACGCCAAGGCGCTTCGACTCTGAGTCGCGGCCGTTGCTGGACGAACCGCCAGATTTTTTGTGAGCCATCTTGCTCTCCTATCCTCTGGGGGCGTCGCCTTAGGCTTCGCCGTCTTCCGTCTTGGCGGCCTTCTTAGGGGCGGCCTTCTTCTTCGGCGCTTCGGCCACGGCGTCGGCGTGTTCGACGACTTCAGCCGTCACCACCGGGTTCGCCTTGGTCGCCTTCTTCACGACCGGGGTCGCTTCGACGGCGGCCGGAACCGTGAACGGCACGGCGGCGTCGCCCAGACCGCGAGCGCGGGCGTCCAGGATGACCTTCGGGGTCAGGTCGATCGACCCTTCCCACTTGGCTTCCTTGCCGGCGCCGGCGACCGACGTGACACGCACGACCGATTCCAGCTGGCGGTGGCCGCGGGTGCGGCGATAGCCCTGGCGACGGATCTTCTTGAAGATCTTCACCTTCTCACCCTTGCGGGTTTCGATGAGCGTGCCGGAGACGACAGCGCCGTCCACGGTGGGGGCGCCGACCGTCACGGCCTCGCCTTCGCCAAGCATCAGGACTTCACCGAAGGCCACGGCCGCGCCGGGTTCACCTTCGAGCTTTTCGACAACCAGCAGGTCGCCGGCTTGAACCCGGTACTGCTTGCCGCCGGTTTTGATCACCGCGTACATAGGTTTAGCGCCTTAAAAAGTGCGTTCGCAAAATAGGGAACGCCCGCTCGGAAACCCGGCGGGCGAAGAGGGCGCGACTTATACAGTCACGGGCCTTGGAGTCAACGCCGAAGCCGCCGATTCCCAGCCGCCCCCCGAATTGGTGCTTCGGAGCCCTGGCGTGTTACTTTATAACACGCTATAGAGCGTCCGTGAACCCAACGCTCTTCGCCCCCATCGCCGCCACGGGCTTCGCGGTGGCCTTCCTGCACGCGGCGCTGCCGACGCACTGGTTGCCGTTCGTCCTGGTCGGGCGCGGCCAACAATGGTCGACGGGCAAGACGCTGAGCGTCACGGTCCTGGCGGGCCTGGGCCATGTCGCCTTCACGATCGTGCTGGGCGTCGTGCTGGTCGGCGCCGGTCTGGCCGTGCAACCGCGCCTGGGCGATATGTTCGGCTGGCTGGTTGGCGGGCTGATGACGCTGCTGGGCGTCTTCTATCTATGGCGCGGACGTCACGCGCACGCGCACAGCCATGGCGAGGACAAGGTGATCCACCGGCGCTACGCCTCGGATCGCGCCGCGATCATCGCCCTGGTCGCGCTGCTGACCCTGTCGCCCTGCGAGGCCTTCCTGCCCGTCTATCTGGCCGGCATGAAGCACGGCTGGACCGGCTTCATGGCGCTCAGCACCGTTCTGATGGCGGCCACCGCCACGGGGATGCTGCTGTTCACGACCCTGAGTCTGCTGGGCGTGCGGCGCCTGGGCCTGGACAGGATCGCCCGCTACGAGTCGACGATCCTGGGCGTGGCCTTGATCGCCATGGGCATGGGCGTCGCCTTCCTGGAGCTCTAGCTGGAATTCCAGAAGGTGTTCCGCTCGGCGTTTCGAGCGCTTACATAGCGGGTATGACCCAAGAAACGTCCTCGGCCGCCTCCGGCAAGATCCCCGTCACCGTGCTGACCGGCTATCTCGGCGCCGGCAAGACCACGCTCCTGAACCGCATCCTCACCGAGGCGCACGGCAAGCGCTACGCCGTGATCGTCAACGAGTTCGGCGAGGTCGGCATCGACAACGACCTGGTGGTCGGCGCCGACGAGGAAGTGTTCGAGATGAACAACGGCTGCGTCTGCTGCACGGTGCGCGGCGACCTGATCCGCGTCCTCCAGGGCCTGATGAAGAGGAAGGGCGGCTTCGACGCCATCATCGTCGAGACCACGGGGCTGGCCGATCCTGGCCCGGTGGCCCAGACCTTCTTCGTCGACGAGGACGTCAAGGCCCGCACCGCGCTCGATTCGGTCACCGCCGTGGTCGACGCCAAGCACATCATGCTGCGGCTGGGCGACAGCAAGGAGGCCGTCGAGCAGATCGCCTTCGCCGACCAGATCGTGCTGAACAAGACCGACCTGGTCTCGGAAGACGACCTGCGCCACGTCGAAGCCCGCATCCGCCGGATCAATCCGCTGGCGCCGATCCATCGCGCCCAGCGTTCGAACGTTCCGCTGGACGCCATTCTGGGCAAGCACAGCTTCGACCTGGAGCGGATCGCCGAGCTGGAGCCGGACTTCCTCAATCCGGCCCACGGCGAGCCGGGCCATGTGCATGACGAGCACTGCGGTCACGACCATCATCATCATGACCATGACCACGATCACGGTCATGATCACCACCACCACCATCATCATGATCACGATCATGGCCACGCCAGCGCGATCCACGACGACGGCGTCAAGGGGATCTCCCTGACGCTGGACAAGCCCGTTGACGGTCAGAAGATCACCGCCTGGCTAAACGATCTGCTGGCGACCCGCGGCCCCGACATCCTTCGCGCCAAGGGCATCATCGACGTCAAGGGCGAGAACAAGCGCCTGGTCTTCCAGGCCGTGCACATGATCCTGGAGGGCGACTTCCAGCGGGAATGGACCGACAAGGACAAGCGCTACAGCCGCATGGTCTTCATCGGCCGCGACCTCGACGAGGCCGAACTGCGCCGGGGCTTCGAAGCCACGGCGGCTTGATCACTAGCGCGCCCCTCCTCGTGGGAGGGGCGGCCTTCGGGTCGAAGATCAGACCAACAAAAAGCCCCGGAACCTGGGTTCCGGGGCTTTCGTGTTCTTGGCTGTCGCCGAGGATCCTTAGTGGATGTCCTCGTTGATCAGGCCGACCTTGAACCAACCCGAGGTCTGCAGCTGGTTCAGCACGCCCATGAAGTCGGCGTACTGCACGTCGGCGTCGGCGCGGATCATGATGCGCTGATCGTCCTTCGGGCCGGCTTGGCCGTTGGCGGCGAACTTCGCGGTCAGATCGCCTTCCAGATTGTCCAGGCTGGTCTGCTTTTCGGCGATGAAGATCGCGCCCGACTTCTGGATCGAGATGAACACCGGCTCCTTCGGCTTCGGCGCGCCGGGGGGCGGCGGAACCGCCGGGGGCAGATCGATCTTGATCGAGGTCACGGCCATCGGCACGGCGACCATGAAGATGATCAGCAGAACCAGCAGGATGTCCACGAAGGGCGTGACGTTGATTTCGGAATTCTGGCCGAGCGAGTAACGGCCACCGCCGCCGCCAGCAAGTTTAGCCGCCATAGCCTGACTGTCTCCCAAAGGCCGCGCCATCGCGCGCGCCTGAAATGTCGTTACCGAGCCACGTCTGGCGCAGACGGGCGCGGAAGTAAAGCCCGACGACGCGCCGCGATGGCAACCCCTTTTCGACTCTTTTTGGATGAACGCCGTTCTGATGGGCGCCGCGCGCGCGTTCGGCTCGCGCGCGGCGCGAAATGGGCGGGATGGGCGGGGTTTTGGAAAGAGTCTGGCCGTCGCGGCCTCGGCGCCTTATCTCGCGCGCATGATCTTTTCTTTCGACGCCTTCGTCACCGACGCCCTGTTCGACCGCGCTGGCCGCGCCGCCTTCGCCCTGGGCGACGGCACCGTGCGCCTGCGAACCGACGAGGGATTCGTCACGGTCGAGGCCCATGGCGGTCCCCAGATGGGCGGCTTAGGGGGCGGCGCCGTTCTGGCCGCCGCCGTCCATCCCAGCGGGCTGGGTGTCGTCACGGGCGGCGACGACGGCCGCGTGGTCTGGAGCCGCATCGACCAGGGCGAGGTCATCGCCACGTTGATCGCCGAGCTGAAGGGCAAGTGGATCGAGCACGTGGCGACCAGCGCCGCCTCGGGCCTGATCGCCTTCACGGCCGGCAGGGAGGTCCATGTCCGCGACGCCGCCGACCCGGCCTTCGCGCGGGTGTTCGCGCATGAAAAGACGGTGTCGGGCCTGGCCTTCGAGCCCAAGGGCCGCCGCCTGGCCAGCGCCACCTATGGCGGGGCCCAGCTGTGGTACGCGCGGATCGCCGACCAGAAGCCGACCCTGCTGAAGTGGGCCGGCAGCCACATCGCCGCGGCCTTCAGCCCCGACGGCAAGTTCCTGATCTCGTCGATGCAGGAGAATCAGCTGCACGGCTGGCGGCTGTCGGACGGCAAGGACATGCGGATGGGCGGCTATCCGGCCAAGATCAAGAGCCTGGCCTTCTTCGACAAGGGCAATCTGCTGGCCACGGCCGGGGCCTCGGGCGCGGTCATCTGGCCGTTCGCCGGCGCCAACGGCCCGATGGGCAAGGAAGCCGCCGAGATCGGTTTCTCGCGCGATTCGATGGTGGTGCGGGTGGCGGGGATCGACGCCCAGCCGGTGTGCCTGGCCGGCCAGGACAACGGTAAGATTTGGGCCGCCCACATGCGCAACGGCCGCATCGAGACCCTGAAGGCCGAAAAGGGCGCCCCGATCAGCGCTCTCTCCACCAGCGCCGACGGCAAGTTCTTCGCCTGGGGCGACGAGAACGGCGAGGCGGGCGTGCTGGAGATCCCGGACCTGAGCGGTCCGCGCCAGTTCGCGGGGTGAAGTTATACGCCGAACTTCCCGGCGAATGCCGGGACCCAGATGGAAAGGCGCCGAGGTGGGGGCATTAGAGCGTGAGGCTGAAAGTGGGAACCGGTTTCAGCTTATCTCACGCTCTAAGCATTTGATTTAGAGCCCTTCCAATCAGACCCCGCGCTTTGGCATCCGGGCCCCCGGCATTCGCCGGGGAAGTGAGACTTTAAAACCCCTTCATCTCCGCCCACTCCTCGAACGGCGCCCGCCGCGACCGGAAGTTGTTCACCGGCGCGTCCGCGTCGCGGTAGCCCAGGGCCATGCCGGAGAACAGCATGTGGCCCTCGGGCAGGCCGACATGCTCGTCGACCAGCTTGTTGTAGTGCGACCAGAACTCCTGCGGGCAGGTGTCCAGGCCGCGCTCGACGGCCAGCAGCATGAAGGTCTGCATCAGCATCCCGACGTCGCTCCACTGCGGCGGGCCGCAACGGCGGTCGATCGAGAAGAACAGCTGCACTGGCGCGCCGAAGCCCTGGCCGTTGTTGGCGAACCATTGCAGGCGCGCCAGCTTGTCCTCGCGCGGGATGCCCAGCGCCCCGTACATGTCCTCGCCGACCTGGAAGCGGCGCGAGCGCAGAGGTTCCCAAAGATTGGCCGGATAGACGTCGTATTCGGTGGGGTCGGGCGAGGCGGCGCGGATCAGCATGGCGGCCTTCAGGGCCTCCAGCGGCGCGCCGGCGACCACCTGCACGCGCCAGGGCTGGAGGTTGCCGCCGGACGGCGCGCGGGCGGCGGCTTCCAGGAGCTCGCGGATCAGGCCCGGATCGACGGGATCGGGCTTGAAGGCCCGCACCGACATGCGGCGGTTGACGGCGTCGATCACGTCCATCGAAGGCTCCCTTAACCCTGTGCTCTTATGCCCGCGACAGCGGCGGCCGCTCTGGTTAGCATCCGTCCGCAGCGTAAAGACAAGCAGGACTTCGAGGGGCGTTTCGTGCGGCGGCTTCTGCGTAACATCGCGCTGGCTTTGTTCATCGTCCTCGTGGCGGGACCGATCGCGACCGTGCTGCTCTATCGCTTCATCCCGCCGCCGGTGACGCCGCTGATGGTGATCCGGGCGGTCGAGGGGCGAGGGCTGGATCACCGCTGGCGCGGCATCCACAAGGTCGCTCCGGCCCTGCCGCGCGCGCTGATCGCCGCCGAGGACGCCCGCTTCTGCGAGCATCACGGCTTCGACTTCGACGCCCTGCAGAAGGCCTATGAGAACAACGAGGCCGGCAAGAAGATTCGCGGTGGCTCGACGATCAGTCAGCAGACCGCCAAGAACGTCTTCCTGTGGCCGGGCCGCTCCTATGTCCGCAAGGGGCTGGAGGCCTGGTTCACGGTGCTGATCGAGACGCTGTGGGGCAAGCAGCGGATCATGGAGGTCTATATGAACTCGATCGAGTTCGGCTCGGGCATCTATGGCGCCCAGGCGGCCTCGCAGCGCTATTTTGGCGTCGACGCCGACAAGCTGACGCCGGCCCAGGCCTCGCGCCTGGCGGCGATCCTGCCCAGCCCGTTGAAGTGGAACGCCGTCAAGCCGGGGCGCTATGTCGCCAAGCGCAGCCAGAAGATCGGCAAGGCCTCGGGCGCGGTGCGCCGTGACGGCCTGGCCGACTGCGTGACGGATTAGAGGGGGAGACGTCTCATGCGGATAGCGCCCGGACCGACGCTGGAGACATCGCGCCTGATCCTGCGGCCGACCGCCGCCGCCGACCTGGACGGCTGGGCCGAGATGATGGCCGACGAGACGGCGGCGCGTCACATCGGCGGGACCCAGTCGCGCGCGGCGGCCTGGCGGGGCATGGCGTCGGTGGCCGGCGCCTGGGCCTTGAGCGGCTTTAGCATGTTCTCGGTGATCGAAAAGGCGAGCGGCGCCTGGGTGGGCCGCATCGGACCCTGGGTCCCGGAGGGCTGGCCGGGGACCGAGATCGGTTGGGGCCTGCACCCCTCGGCCTGGGGCAAGGGCTATGCCGTCGAGGCCGCCGAGGCGACCATCGACTGGGCTGTCGACCACCTGGGATGGACCGACATCATCCACTGCATCGATCCGCTGAACACGCCGTCCCAGAAGGTGGCCCAGCGGCTGGGGGCGACCAACCGAGGCCCGGGCTGGCTGCCGCCGCCCTATGAAGCCAGCAAGGTGGAGTTCTGGGGGCAGACGGCCGAGCAGTGGCGCGCGCGGCGGAGCGGACGGAGACTCCAGGTCACGGAACCCGAGACGGATCGAGGCTGATTCAAGTCTCTTGGGACGGGAGGTTTGAAGCGCGAGAACGTCCCCGCCTTCAGCGGCCTCCTCTATCGCTAGCGAACCTCGTCGACTGCTTCTTCAACAAGTTCGAGGGCTTTCGAGCCGTCGCAACACGATAACACAGGCGCGCCGAGGACTATCTCGCCAAGCTTCGCGAAGCCTCCGCCGCCAAGTGTGTTATTCCCGCTCGCCGGTTGACCTTTCTAGTCAATCGATTAGTTGAGGCGCGACGGGGCGGGGTGATCGATGGCGCGGACCAAGGGCGGAGACATGGGGCAGGAGCGGCGCGACTCGCGCTTGGCGCTGCTCGACGCGACGGCCAGCCTTCTGTCGGAGCGGTCGACGATCGAGGTCTCGCTGAGCGAGATCGCAAAGACCTCGGGCCTGAACTCGGCGCTGATCAAATACTATTTCGGCGGCAAGGAAGGGCTGTTGCTGGCCCTGCTGGAACGCGTGGCCGAGCGCTCGATGGCCGATCTGGCCAATCTGGTCGCCATGGAGATCCCGGCCGAGCAGAAGCTGCGCATCCATATTGGCGGCATTATCAACACCTATTACCGCTCGCCGTATCTGAACCGCCTGATCAACTACATGATCGCGCGCGGCGACCCCGCCTCGAGCCAGAAGGTGGCGAAGATCTTCGTCGAGCCGATGGTCGCGGCGTATCGGGCCATGGTCGCCCAAGGCGTGGCCGAGGGCGCGTTCCGGCCCATGGACCCGGGGATGCTGTACTACAGCGTCGTCGGAGCCTGCGAGCACGTCTTCTACGCGGGCTACTCGCTGCCCACGACGCTGGGGCTGTCGGAGCTGACCGAGCAGGTGCGCCAGCAGTATGTTCAGCACGTGCTGGACCTCGTGTTCCACGGCGTTCTGGCGCGGCCGCGCGCGGTCTGAACCGTGCGCGCCACGATAGGGCTTGCGTTCCGCAACGATAACGGGGCTCCAATCTTCAAACACTTGTTGGCGCACTCAAGAGAGGCCGAGGTTTCGGTCCTCGCCTCGATCCGGGAGCGCCTCTTGACCGAAATTAATCGAGCGATTAATCGCTTGTCCGAGAACAGAACACGCACCAGGAGGAGACGGCCATGGCCGAGGCGCTAATCATCGACGCGGTGCGCACGCCCCGCGGCGTCGGCAAGGTGGGCAAGGGCGCCTTGGCGCACCTGCATCCGCAGCATCTGGCGGCCACGGTCCTGAAGGCCATCGCCGAGCGCAACAATCTCAACACCGCCGAGGTCGACGACGTGATCTGGTCGACCTCGACCCAGAAAGGCAAGCAGGGCGGCGATCTGGGCCGCATGGCGGCGCTGGACGCCGGCTACGACATCAAGGCCTCGGGCATGACGCTGGACCGCTTCTGCGGCGGCGGCATCACCACGGTGAACCTGGCGGCCGCCCAGATCATGAGCGGCATGGAAGACCTGATCGTCGCCGGCGGCGTCGAGATGATGAGCCTGACCGCCGCCATGGCCGCCCAGGAGCAGGCGGCCGGCTTCCCGCCGGCGCTGATGGGCTCGGGCAACCCCCACCTCGACGACCTGCATCCGCAGTCGCACCAGGGGATCTGTGGCGACGCCATCGCCAGCCTGGAGGGCATCACCCGCGAGGAGCTCGACGCCCTGGGCCTGGAGAGCCAGAAGCGCGCCGCCCGCGCCATCGCCGAAGGACGATTCTCCAAGTCGATCGTGCCGGTCCTGAACGAGGACGGCGCGGTCGCGCTGGACCATGATGAATATCCGCGCCCCGAAACGACCGCCGAGGGTTTGGCCCAGCTGAAGCCGGCCTTCACGGCGATCGCTGACTTTCCCTATGACGATAAGGGCTCGACTTTCCGTAAGCAGATCAACCGTCGCTATCCGGACCTGAAGATCGAGCATGTGCACCACGCCGGCAATTCCTCGGGCGTGGTGGACGGCGCGGCGGCGGTGCTGCTGGCCTCGCCGGCCTATGCCGAAAAGCACGGGCTGAAGGCCCGCGCGCGCGTCGTGGCCATGGCCAATATGGGCGATGATCCGACCCTGATGCTGAACGCCCCGGTCCCGGCCGCGCGCAAGGTGCTGGCCAAGGCGGGCCTGACGGTCGAGGACATCGATCTTTGGGAAATCAACGAGGCCTTCGCCGTCGTCGCCGAGAAGTTCATCCGTGACCTGAAACTCGATCGCTCGAAGGTCAACGTCAATGGCGGCGCCATCGCCCTGGGCCACCCCATCGGCGCCACGGGCGCGATCTTGATCGGCACGGTGCTGGACGAGCTGGAGCGGACTGGCGGCCGCTACGGCCTGGTCACCATGTGCGCGGCCGGCGGCATGGCCCCGGCCATCATCATCGAACGCCTGCAAGCCTAGGAAACGCTCATGAAACTGGACAACACCGTCGCCGCCGTGGTCACGGGGGGCGCTTCGGGGCTGGGCGAGGCGACCGCCCGCGCCCTGGCGGCCCAAGGGGTGAAGGTCGCGATCTTCGACATGAACGAAGCGCGGGGCGAGGAAGTCGCCAAGGAGATCGGCGGGGTGTTCTGCAAGGTCAACGTGACCAGCGACGCCGACGTCGACGCCGGCTTCGAGAAGGCCCGCGCCGCCCACGGGCAGG
>NZ_SZWJ01000107.1:0-13166 GCF_012184455.1 Caulobacter sp. SSI4214
TAGAGCCCTTTCCGATCTGATTGATCCAATCAGATCGGATAAAAAGGGCTCTAAATCAAAAGTTTAGAGCATTTTTCGATCCGATAACCGTTTCACACTTATCGGAAAATGCTCTAGACGCTCGCCCCCTTCCCCCTCAATGGGGGAAGGGTTGGGGATGGGGGTGACACGGCGGTTTGGCCGCCGCGGCCCTGGTCACCCCCACCCAACCCTCCCCCATCGAGGGGGAGGGCTTATACTCGCGCTGCCCAGTTCGCGCGCATCCGGACGATCCCGGCGCCGATAAATCGGAGCTTTGCCGCCGTGTTCGCCGCCGGCTCCGCCTCGCCCTCTCGCTGTCGCCGCCCGCCCTGCTAGCCCTTTCGGGGAGATCAGCGGGGAAGGGCATTCCATGGAGTCGGGCATCGCCGCGCCGACGCGGCGTCAGCTGTTGTCGGCCATCGCCATGGTCGGGGGCACGGCGGCGCTGTATGGCGCCATGACCAGCCTGGGCCACGCGGCCGAGACCCAGTTCCACGGCCCGCCGAACCTGCAAGGCGCGCGGCCGGGGGCCTCGGTGATCGTGCTGGGCGCCGGTCTGGCCGGGATGCTGGCGGCCTATGAGCTGACCAAGGCCGGCTACAAGGTGCGGATCCTGGAGTTCCAGAACCGGGCCGGCGGCCGCAACTGGTCGCTGCGCGGCGGCGACACCTATACGGAGCTGGGCGGGGCGACGCAGAAGGTCGGCTTCGCGGCCGGCAACTATCTCAATCCCGGCCCGTGGCGGATCCCGCATCACCACCGG
The DNA here is from genome assembly GCF_012184455.1 of Caulobacter sp. SSI4214. Classification (NCBI taxonomy): domain Bacteria; kingdom Pseudomonadati; phylum Pseudomonadota; class Alphaproteobacteria; order Caulobacterales; family Caulobacteraceae; genus Caulobacter; species Caulobacter sp. SSI4214. Next base: position 785 of record NZ_SZWJ01000107.1, read on the forward strand.
ACCCTGCTGCACTACTGCAAGGCCTTCGGCGTGGCGCTGGAGCCGTTCATCCAGTTCAACCACTCCGGCTGGGTCCACTCGTCCGAGGCCTTCGGCGGCAAGCCGGTGCGCTTCAACGCCGCCGCCGCCGACTTCGAGGGCAATATCGCCGAGCTGCTGGCCAAGTCGATCAACGCCAAGGCCCTGGACGAGGCGGTTACCCAGGAGGACCGCGACAAGCTGCTGGAGGCCCTGAAGGGCTGGGGCATGTTGGACAAGGACTACAAGTACGCGGCCGGCCTGAAGGCCTCGTCGCACCGGGGCTACGAGCGGCCGCCCGGCGGCGGCGTCAACGGCGCGCCGATCCCGTCCAAGGACCTCTACGCCCTGCACGACGTGCTGGACCCGCAGGTCTGGACCTCGATGGCCTTCTTCATGGGCCACGAGATGCAGACGACCATGTTCCAGCCGGTGGGCGGCATGGACATGATCGGCAAGGCCTTCGCCCGGCAGGTCGCGGACCTGATCACCTACGGCGCCAAGGTCAGCAAGATCGCCCAGGACGACAAGGGCGTCACCGTGACCTACGCCGATGTCGCCACGGGCAAGGTCGCCGACGCCAAGGCCGACTGGTGCGTCTGCACGATCCCGCTGGGCATCCTGGGTCAGCTCGATGTGCAAGTGAGCGACGAGATGATGGCCGCCATCAAGGCCGTGCCCTATTCGGGCCAGGTCAAGATCGGCCTGGAGATGAAGCGCCGCTTCTGGGAGGAGGACGACTTCATCTACGGCGGCCACAGCTTCACCGACCAGGAAATCGGCCTGATCTCCTATCCGAACAATAACTTCTTCAAGGACGGTCCGGCGGTGCTGCTGGGCGCCTTCGCCCGCGACCTGGGGGCCTATCGCCTGAGCGGCCTGACGCCCGAGCAGCGGATCGAGGCGGCCTTGGCGCAGGGCTCGGTGATCCACCCGGGCAGCTACCGCAAGGAATTCGTCACCGGCGCCTCGGTGGCCTGGAGCCGGGTGCCTTGGACGCTGGGCTGCTGCGCCCGCTGGAGCGACGAGGTCCGCGCCCAGCACTACCAGACCCTGGTCGGCATGGACCGCCGCATCGTCCTGGCGGGCGAGCACGCCTCCTATGTCGGCTGCTGGATGGAGGGCGCGCTGCTGTCGTCCATCGACGCGATCACCCGTCTGCACAAGCGCGCGCTGGAGGCCTGAGCATGAAGAAGAGGGTTCTTGTCGTCGTCCTGGCGCTGGCGGCCTTTCCGGCGGCGGCTCAGGACTCGGCCGGCGGCGTGGTGCGCGCGCCAAAGCCGGTCACCGGCGAGCAGGTCTACGCCCAGGTCTGCCAGGCGTGCCACATGGCCGACGCCAAGGGGGCGACGGGCGCGGGGACGATCCCGGCCCTGGCCAGTAATCCCCGGCTGGCCGGCGCGGCCTATCCGATCACCATCGTCACGGGCGGCAAGGGGGCCATGCCGGGCTTCGCCGGGATGCTCAGCAACGCCCAGATCGCCGAGGCGATCACCTATGTGCGGACCCATTTCGGCAACAGCTACGCCAAGCCGGTGACCGAGGCGGACGTCGCCAAGTTCGGCAAGGCGCCGAGCGCCGGGGGGCATTGAACGGATGCTCCCCCGCGATGCGGGGGAGCTGTCGCGGAGCGACTGAGGGGGCCAGTTGGAGGTTGGCCGCGTTGGCCCCCTCCGGCCCTCTGGGCCACCTCCCCCGCGATGCGAGGGAGGAAAGACTCACCCCTCCACCAGCGGCGCGATCTTCTCCAGCAGCCACCGGGTGCCTTCCTCGCGGCCGGGCGCGTCGTACCAGCCGTCCAGGAACGTCCCGACCTCGGTCATGACCAGGCGGGTCTTGTCGCCCTCCGGCTTGAACTCCAGGGTCGCGATCGAGGCCGAGGCCAGCGGTTCGCCGTGGTGCATCCAGTAGGCGTAGACGATCCGCGTGTTGGGGATGATCTCCAGATAGCGGTTGTAGAAGCGGTGCGGCGGGTCCCCCGGCGGGCCGCCGATGCTGTGGTCGCCGTGGCCCACGCGGAAGTCGAAGCCGATGTCGCCCGGCCCCCATTCGTCGGGGCCCTTGAACCACTTGGCCTTCTTCTCCGGATCGGCGAAGGCGGAAAACACCCGGGCCGGCGAGGCGGCATAGACCCGCTCGACGACGAAGGTGGCGTGGATGGCGCTGCGCTGGGTCATGTCGTTTCCTCGTCTTCGGCCGCCAGGAAGTCGCCCAGACGGTCGAGGCGCCGTTCCCACTGGGTGCGCCTCTGGTTGATCCACTGTTCGGCGAGGCTCAGGACTTCGGGGCGGATCGCGCACGTGCGCACCCGTCCGACCTTTTCCGACGCCACGATGCCGCCCGCCTCCAGCACGGCCAGGTGCTGCATGACCGCCGGCAGCGACATGTCGAGCGGCCGAGCCAGTTCGCTCACCGAGGCGGGACCCCGGGAAAGCCGCTCGACCATGCTCCGCCGCGCGGGGTCCGCGAGGGCCTGGAACATCAGGTCGAGGGAGGGCTGTTGGTTAAGCATGGAGTTAAGTATCGAGGCGCGAGGATGGATAGTCAAGTGGGTGCTTAAGTGTTTGGGCGCGCGCTCAGCCCTTCTCCCCCTTTTGGGGGAGGTGTCGCGGCCGCGAAGCGCGCCGTGACGGAGGGGGTTTGGTCATGACTCGGCAGGGGGCGGCGCTGGCCCCCTCCACCGCCGTTCGGCGGTCCCCCTCCCCCAAGCGGGGGAGGAGAAACCCAAGCGTTCCGCCGCTAGGCCAGCTTCAGCTTGCCGTCGACTCGGCGGGCGACGCCCAGCGGGTTGTCGGTCTTCAGCTCGGCCGGCAGCAGGGCCTCGGGGAGGTTCTGGTAGCTGACCGGGCGCAGGAAGCGGGCGATGGCCAGGGTGCCGACCGAGGTCGTGCGGCCGTCGCTGGTCGAGGGGAACGGGCCGCCGTGGACCATGGCGTTGGCGACCTCGACGCCGGTGCCGAAGCCGTTGACCAGGATGCGGCCGGCCTTCAGCTCCAGCGTCGGCAGCAGGGCGGCGGCGAGGGCGTGGTCGGCCTCTTCCAGGTGCAGGGCGATGGTCAGCTGACCTTCCAGGGCGGCGATCACCCGCTCCAGCTCGGCCTGGTCGGCGCAGCGCACCACGATCGAGGCGGCGCCGAACACTTCCTCATGCAGATGCGGGTTGGCCAGGAAGGCCTGGCCGGCGACGCTGAACAGGGCGGCCTGGCCAGTGTGCGATCCGTCCGCGCCCTTCTGGCCGCGAGCCACGGTGGTGACCTCCGGCGCGCCGACCAGGGCCTCGACCCCGTGCGAGAAGGCCTGGCAGATGCCCGGAGTCAGCATGACGGCGGCGGGCGCGGCCTCGACCGCTTGCCCGGCCGCGGCGACGAAGGCGTCCAGTTCAGGGCCATCGATGGCCAGGATCAGGCCGGGATTGGTGCAGAACTGGCCCGCGCCCAGGGTCAGGGCCGCGACGAACTCCGGCGCGATCTTCTCGGCCCGGGCCTCGAGGGCGGCGGGCAGCAGGATCACCGGATTGATGCTGCTCATCTCGGCGTAGAACGGGATCGGCTCGGGACGGCCCTGGGCGACGGCCAGCAGGGCCAGGCCCCCCCGGCGCGACCCGGTGAAGCCGGCGGCCTTGACGCGCGGATCGGCGACTAGGGCCTGGCTGACCTCGTAGCCGCTGTCGTGGATCATCGAGAACACGCCCGGATGCAGGCCGACCGAGGCGACGGCGGCCTGGATGGCGCGTCCGACCATTTCCGAGGTCCCCGGATGGGCCGGGTGGGCCTTGACGATGACCGGGCAGCCGGCCGCCAGGGCCGAGGCGGTGTCGCCGCCGGCCACCGAGAAGGCCAGCGGGAAGTTGCTGGCGCCGAACACGGCGACCGGGCCCAGCGGCACGTTGCGCAGGCGCAGGTCCGGGCGCGGCAGGGGCTTGCGGTCCGGCTGGGCCGGGTCGACGCGCGCCTCCAGGAAGCCGCCGTCGCGCAGCACGCCGGCGAACAGGCGCAGCTGGCCGACGGTGCGGCCGCGCTCGCCTTCCAGGCGCGGACGGGGCAGGCCGGTCTCGGCCATCACCCGGACGATCAGGTCGTCGCCCAGGGCCTCGATATGCTCGGCGATCGCCTCCAGGAACGTCGCGCGGGTTTCGTAGGGCAGGGCGCGATAGCTGGCGAAGGCCTCGTGGGCCAGGGCCGCCGCCTGGTCGACATCGGCCTTGGTCGCGCCGCCGAACGCGGGCTCCAGCGTCTGGCCGGTCGCCGGGTTGACCCCCTTGATCTCGCCGTTGGTCCCGAAGCGGCTGTCGCCGCCGATCAGAAGCTCGCCCGTCAGCTGCACGTTTGTCGTCCCGTCGAAAAGTGATTATGCGTCGTTTTATATGTTAGCGCTAACATGACAAGTCCATGCGCGCGAGGGCGGATCTGGCGTTAGAAGACGCATGTCCCCGCCCGGAGCGCCCCTTGAAAGCCCCTTTCGCCTCCGCCGCCAAGGCCCTGTTCGCGATTCCCGGCGGTCCGGCCGTCGATTTCGCGCGGCCGGTCGGCGAGCCGGCCCTGGCCGCGCCGGACTCGGTCTCGTGGCGGGTGTTCAAGAACCCGGTCGCCCTGTTCGTCGGCGGGATTACCGCCGTGCTGCTGGAGCTGGCCGAGCCCCGCGTGCGGACGGGCGTCTGGGCGCATTCCAGCTTCCGCGCCGACCCGCTGACCCGGCTGAAGCGCACGGGCTTGGCGGCGATGGTCACGGTCTATGGCGCCCGCTCGGTCGCCGAGACGATGATCGCCGGCATAGGGCGCCAGCACGCGCGGGTCGGCGGGGTGACGCCGGGCGGCGAGCCTTACCAGGCCCTGGATGTGGCCCTGCTGGACTGGGTGCAGGCCACGGCCAGCTTCGGGTTCCTGACCGCCTATCACGCCCTGGTCCGGCCGCTGTCGCCGGCCGACCGCGACCGCTTCTACGCCGAGGCCGCCCCCGCCGCGCGGCTGTACGGCGCCCTCGGCGCGCCCCGGTCCGAGGCGGAGTGGGAGGCCCAACTGGCGGCCATGCTGCCCAGGCTGGAGCGGTCGCCGATCGTGCTGGAGTTCCTGGACCTGATGCGCGGGACGCCGATCGCCGGTCCGCTCAGCGGCCTGCAGCGACCGCTGATCCGGGCCGCGGTGGGGTTGGTCCCGCCGGAGGTTCGCGACGTCCTGGCCTTGGGGCCGGACTGGCTGCCCCGGCCGCTGGAGCTTCGGCTGATCCGCGCCGCCGCCCGCTGGGCCGACCGCGCGGCGATCCCCGGCGCGCCGCCCTGGGAGGCCTGCGTGCGGATGGGGTTGCCGGGCGACTGGCTGTACCGGCGCTAGAAATGCCGCCACCACGGGGATTGCCGGCCGCGAATGCTCGGCGTTCGCGAGATCGAATCACACGAAATCAATGACTTGTCACTTATATCGCGCCGCCAATCCTCCGCGCCCGCTGGCGCCGTATCTTTGTGTCATGGCCGGAAGAAGCAACGAGGCGCGGGGCTGGAGCGAGACGCTGCAGGCCCGCCTCCGGGCGAAGATGGACACGCTCATCGACGCCTTCGAAACCAGCACCGATCCCGCCGAGAAAGCCCAGATCGAGAAGGACGCCCGCACCTGCGGGATCTTCGCGCGCGCGGCCAAGGCGATCGAGACCATGGTCCCCGAGACCAAAGCCGAGCCCCCCGCCAAGGCGGCGGCCAACGACGACGAGGCGTCCATGCATGACGACATCCCAGAGGAACCCGAAGCGCTTCAGGCCGCTCTGGTCGCCCGCTTTACACGGTTCGCCGAGCTGCTGGAGCTCAAGCGCCGCGCGGATCAAGGCGACGGCGACGGCGCTGGCCGCGATGGGGACGGAAGACCAGCGGCGCCTGCTTAGCGCGTTGCTGGCCGAACCGCTGGTTCACCAGACGCCGCCAGACTACGCGGCCTGGACCACCTGGCTGATGCTGGGCGGGCGCGGCGCGGGCAAGACCTTCGCCGGCGCGCATTGGATCACCCTCAACGCCCTGGCCTATCCGATGCTGGCCTTGGTCGGTCCCACGCTGCACGACGTGCGCGAGGTGATGATCGAAGGGCCGTCCGGGCTGAAGGCGCTGGGCGGGCCGGCGTTTCGCCCGCGTTGGGAAGCCTCGCGCCGGCGGCTGATCTGGCCCAATGGGGCGGTGGCCTACGCGTTCTCGGCCGAGGACCCCGACAGTCTGCGCGGTCCCCAGTTCCACGCCGCCTGGGCCGACGAGTTCTGCGCCTGGCCCAAGCCGGCCGAGACCCTGGCCATGCTGCGGTTCGGGCTGAGGCTGGGCGAGGATCCGCGTCTGGTCGTCACCTCGACGCCCCGGCCGATCCGGGCGCTGAAGGCCCTGATCGCCGAGCCGGGCGCGCGCGTCACCCGCGCCGGAACCAGCGCCAACGCCGCCCACCTGGCGCCGGCCTTCCTGCGCACGCTGGAGAGCCTTTATGGCGGCACGCGCCTGGCCGCCCAGGAGCTGGACGGGATCATCGTCGAGACCGACGGAGGCCTGTTCCGCGCCGAGGACCTGGCCCGCTGTCGCGCGGCCAGGCCCGCGCGCCTCGACCGCGTGGTGGTGGCGGTGGACCCGCCCGCCACGGCCGGCGGCGACGCCTGCGGCATCGTCGCGGTCGGCCGGCGCGACGACCAGGCCTTCGTCCTGGCCGACGAGACCGCGCGGGGCCTGTCCCCCGCCGGCTGGGCGGCGAGGGCGGTCGCCGTCGCGCGAACGGTCAAGGCCGACGCGCTGGTGGCCGAGGCCAACCAGGGCGGCGACATGGTGCGCGCCGTGCTGGCCCAGGCCGATCCGCCGTGCCGGATCACGCTGGTCCGCGCCTCGGTCGGCAAACGCGCCCGCGCCGAGCCGGTGGCGGCGCTCTACGAGCAAGGCCGCGTCTCCCACTGCGGCGCCTTCCCGGCGCTGGAGGAGGAACTGATGGCCCTGGGCTCCGGCGACCTGGACCACAGCCCCGACCGCGCCGACGCCCTAGTCTGGGCGGTGAGCGACCTGATGCTGGGCGCCGATCGACGGCCAAGGCTGCGGACGTTGTGAGGCTCTCGTCAGCTCAAGCCGCTATCCTCCCCCGCGTCGCGGGGGAGGTGGCCCAGCGGGCCGGAGGGGGCCAGCGCCGATGACCTCCAGTATGCGCCCAACCGCCGCCTCCGGCGAGGCCAGGATGTCCCGCGCTGGAATACGCAGCGTGCGGATTCCACGCGCGGCCAGCCATGCGTCGCGCGCCGCGTCTCTACGCGGTTGATCGTAGAAGCAATGCCATTCGCCGTCGACCTCGACCGCCAACCTTAGCGCCTCGCAGTAGAAGTCGAGAATGTAGGGCCCCAGCGGGTGTTGCCGGCGAAAGTGCAGCCCGCTGACCTTGCGGCCCTTCAATTCGCGCCAGAGCAGACCCTCGGGCAGGGTGAGCTCGCCTCGGAAGCGTTGCGCCGTCAATCGCCGTGAAAGGGGAGGCCTCATGGTTTCTCTCCTGCGCGCCCCCTCCATCGCTCCGCGACACCTCCCCCGCGACGCGGGGGAGGAACGACAGGGAGCGCGCCACCTTACAATGTTCCCTATTTGTTCTCAACCTCACCGGGAGCGCCCATGTCCTTCTTCAAACCCCGTCCGGCGCCCGAGACCAAGGACTCCCGCGCCGCGCGCCTGATCGCGCTGACCTCCGGGGGCCGCCCCCAGTGGACGCCGCGCGACTATGGCGCGCTGGCCGTCGAGGGGTTCGGCAAGAACCCCGTGGCCTTCCGCTGCGTGCGGATGATCGCCGAGGCCGCCGCCGCGACGCCGCTGGCCGTGTTCGCGGGCGGCCGTCGCGCCGACGATCATCCGCTGAGGCGCCTGCTGGACCACCCCAACCGCGAGCAGGGCGGGCCCGACCTGATGGAGGCGTTCTTCGGGAGCCTGCAGGTGGCCGGCAACGCCTATCTGGAGGCGGCCGGCGACGGCGCGCCCTCGGAGCTCTACGCCCTGCGGCCCGACCGGATGACCGTGGTTCCGGGACCGCGCGGCTGGCCGCTGGCCTATGACTACCAGGCCGCCGGGCGCACGGTCCGGATCGGCCGCGACGCCGACGGCTGGCTGCCGGTGCTGCACCTGAAGCTGTTCAATCCGACCCACGACCACTACGGCTTCTCGCCGCTGGAGGCGGCCGCCTTCGCGATCGACGTGCACAACGCCTCCAGCGCCTGGAACAAGGCGCTGCTGGACAATTCGGCGAGGCCCTCGGGCGCGCTGGTCTATTCGTCCAGGGACGCCGGCGACCGCCTGACCGAAGAGCAGTTCGACCGGCTGAAGACCGAGCTGGCCAACGCCCAGTCCGGGACCGCCAACGCCGGGCGGCCGCTGCTGCTGGAGGGCGGCCTCGACTGGCGGGCCATGTCGCTGTCGCCCGCCGAGATGGACTTCACGCAAGGCAAGCACGCCGCCGCCCGCGAGATCGCCCTGGCGTTCGGGGTCCCGCCGCAGCTGCTGGGCATTCCGGGCGACAACACCTACGCCAACTATCGCGAGGCCAACGCCGCCTTCTGGCGCGGGACCGTGGTTCCGCTGGCCCAGCGGGCGGCGCGCGCCCTGACCGGCTGGCTGTCGGTCAAGTTCCCCGGCGCCAGCATCGCCCCCGACCTCGACGCCGTCCCGGCCCTGTCGGCCGAGCGCGACGCGCTGTGGAGCCGGCTGGAGGCGGCCAGTTTCCTCACCGACGCCGAGCGCCGGCGCCTGGCGGGGCTGGAGCATTGAGCCCCGCCGTGAATCGCTGGCGGCTGGACCGTCAGGTGTCGGCCGCCGTGCTGGTGGCCGTGGCGCTGCAGGCCGCCGCCGCCCTGCTGTGGGCCGGCAAGGCCTCGGCGCGGATCGACGAGATGCAGCGCCGGCTCGAGGCCCAGGCCCCGGTCGCCGAACGGCTGGCCCGGCTGGAGACTCAGGCCGAGGCCAGCCGCCAGTCGCTGGAGCGCATCGAGGCCAAGCTGGAGCGCGCGCGATGACGGAACTGAAGATCGAGGGCTACGCCTCGCTGTTCTGGACGCGGGATCTCAATGACGACGTCACCGCCGCCGGGGCCTTCGCCGCCAGCTTGGCGCGGACGGGCTCCGTCGGAGTCAAAATGCTGCACCAGCATGACGAGGCCGAGCCGATCGGCGTCTGGGACGCGGTGGTCGAGGACGCCAAGGGCCTGTTCGTGCGCGGCCGCATCCTGCGCGCGACCCCGAGAGGAAGACTCGTCGCCGCCCTGGTCGAGGCCGGCGCGCTGGACGGCCTTTCCATCGGCTTTCGCCAGGTGAAGGCGCGGACGCAGGGACGCCTGCGCGTGCTGACGCGCGTCGAGCTCTGGGAGGTGTCGATCGTGACCTTCCCAATGCTGCCGGGCGCGCGGCTGACGCTGGCGTGAAGATCCTCCCCCGCGTCGCGGGGGAGGTGGCCCAGAGGGCCGGAGGGGGCGAACTCGGCCCAGGTCCAGTTGGCCCCCTCAGCCGGCTCCGCCGGCAGCTCCCCCGCATGGCGGGGGCGCAACCACTTCAACGGAGACCCCCATGAAGGAAACCAAACACGCGGCCTCGCCCGAGGCCCGCGCGGCGCTGGCCGACGTGCTGACGGCGTTCGAGAGCTTCAAGGCCGCCAATGACGCGCGGCTTTCGGCGATCGAGACCAAGCGGGCCGACGTCCTGCTGGAAGAGAAGGTCGGCCGCATCGACGAGGCCGTCTCGCGCGCCCAGGACCGCCTGGATCGGATCATGGCCGACCTGCGCCGCCCGGCGCTGGGCGGCGAGACGCCGGTCGCCAAGGTCGACGAGCGCAAGGCCGCCTTCGACCGCTATGTGAAGACCGGCGAGACGCCGGCGGCCCTTCTGGAGGCCAAGGGCCTGTCGGAAGGGACCGCCACGGCCGGCGGCTATGTGGCGCCGCCAGAGCTGGAGCGGCTGATCCTGCGCCGCCTGGCCGCCACCTCGCCGATGCGCGAGATCTGCCAGGTCCGCACCATCGGCGCGGGGACCTTCCGCAAGCCAGTCTCGCCCACGGGCCTGGCCGCCGCCTGGGTGGCCGAGACCGCCGCGCGGCCGGAGACGACGGCCCCGACCCTGGACGTGATCGACTTCCCGGCCGGCGAGCTCTACGCCAGCCCGGCCGCGACCCAGGCGCTGCTGGACGACGCCTATGTCAGCATCGACGAGTGGCTGGCCGAGGAGGTGCAGGACGCCTTCGCGGCCCAGGAGACCTCGGCCTTCGTGACCGGCGACGGGGTCAACAAGCCCAAGGGCCTCTTGGCCTACACGGCCGCGCCGGACGCCTCGTACAGCTGGGGTCAGGTCGGCTACCTGGCGACCGGGGCGGCGGGCGCCTGGCCGGGCAGCAACCCGACCGACAAGCTGATCGACCTGATCTACGCGGCCAAGACCCAGTACCGCCAGAACGGCCGCTTCGTGATGAACCGCCGCACGGTCAGCGCCGTGCGCAAGTTCAAGGACGCGCAGGGCAACTACATCTGGAACGCGGCGCTGCAGCCGGGCCAGTCGGCGTCCTTGCTCGGCTTCCCGGTCACCGAGATCGAGGCCATGCCCGACGTGGCCGCCAACGCCTGCGCGGTGGCGTTCGGCGATTTCGAGAAAGGCTACCTGATCGTCGACCGCGCCGGGGTGCGGGTCCTGCGCGACCCCTATTCGGCCAAGCCGCACGTGCTGTTCTACACCACCAAGCGCGTCGGCGGCGGCGTGCAGAACTTCGACGCGATCAAGCTGCTGAAGTTCGCGGCGTCGTAGACCTGAACCGAGGTTCCCCTCCCCCTTGCGGGGAGGGGGCAGGGGGTGGGGGTGTCATCGCCTTCGTTTCCCCTCTTGGCGTCGGAGCCGCGCCCCCACCCCAACCCCTCCCCGCGAGGGGGAGGGGCTTTCTTCGAGAACATCATGCCCCAATCCCTGACCCTGGCCGACGCCAGGGCGTTCCTGCGCGTCCCTGACGCGGCGGAGGACGCCGTCCTGACCCTGCTGATCGACGCCGCCGAGGCCCGTGTCGCGATCGCGGCCGGCGTCGCGCTCGGCGCCGCCAGTCCCGCGCCGTTGCGCCTGGCGGTGCTGATCCTGGTCGCTCACGCCTACGAGCATCGCGACGCGGGCGAACCGTCGCTGGCCCTGGTCGAGCCGTGGCTGGCCGCCTACCGAAAGGCCCGGCTATGAGCGACAAGGCCCTGATCGACGCCGTCGTCGCGGTGCTGAAGACCGCGCCCGCCGTCACCGCCGTGGCCGGCCAGCGCGTCTACGCCACGCGTCCGCGCCTGCCGACCTATCCCTGCGTCGTCGTCACCCGGTCGGAAGCCAAGTCCGCCGGCGAGAACGACGCGATCGAGCACCTGCTGACCCTGACCTGCGCCAGCCGCTTCGGCGGTCCGGAGGAGGCGCGGGCGCTGGTCGCCGCCGTCCGCGCGGCCTTGCACGACGCCCGGCCGACGCTGGTCGCGCGGCGTCTGGTGAACCTGCGCGTGCCCTATGCCGACGTCTTCGCCGGCGCCGACCGCGAGACCACCCTGGGCATCGTCCGCGCGCGGGCGGTGACCGAAGCGGCCTGACCCTCGCGCGCCACCCCCACCCCTGCCCCCTCCCCGCAAGGGGGAGGGGAACGAGAAATCGAGGAGATCCAGACATGGCCGCCCAAGCCGGCAAGGACATCCTGCTGAAGATCAGCGACGGGGCGGCGACCCCGACCTTCGTCAGCGTCGCGGGCCTGCGGGCCCGGACCATCAGCCTGAACGCCAAGACCATCGACGCCACCGATAGCGACAGCGCCGGCCGCTGGCGCGAGCTGCTGGCCGGGGCGGGCGTCCGCTCGGTCGCGGTGTCGGGCTCGGGCGTCTTTCGCGACGCCGCCTCCGACGCCCAGGTGCGCCAGAGCTTCTTCGACCAGTCGGCCCGCGCCTGGCGGCTGGTGATCCCCGACTTCGGACAGCTGGAGGGGCCGTTCATCGTCGCGGCCCTGGAATATGCCGGCGAGCACGACGGCGAGGCGGCGTTCGCGATCAGCCTGGCCAGCGCCGGGGCGGTGACGTTCACGGCGCTGTAGCAACGAAAGCGCCCCCTCCGTCACGCGGCGTCGCCGCGCGCCACCTCCCCCGCGTCGCGGGTGAGGAGAGTTTCATCCTCCCCCGTGCAACGGGGGAGGGGGACCGCGAAGCGGTGGAGGGGGCGCTGATCGAGGAGACCTTCCCATGCTCACCCCCAACCCCGCGCGCGGCGAGGTCATGGTCGTGCTGGCCGGGACCCGGCGGCGGCTGTGCCTGACTCTCGGCGCCCTGGCGCGCATCGAGGCCGTGCTGGGCCTGTCCGACTGGTCGAGCCTGCCCGAGCGCCTGGCCAGCCTGTCGGCCGGCGACCTCGT
>NZ_SZWJ01000108.1:0-12945 GCF_012184455.1 Caulobacter sp. SSI4214
GGCTGTTGGACGGCCTGCTGAACGGCGACCGGCGCGATGGCTTCCCGCTTGCCCGACCACCCCAGCAAGGCGCCGCCATAGGGCGTCCCGGTGAAGCCCGGGCCCTGGGCGCCGACGGGCGTCGGCGCGCGATCGGGGGCGGGGCCGTAGCGGCTCTCGCGCGCGCCGTCCCGCGCGTGCGCGGCGGTGGCGGCGCAGGCGAGGGCGGCGATGAGGGCGACGAGGCGCATGGGGCTGTTCAAGTTAGAGCTCCTACGGATATCCGTGATACCCGTGGCCGCTTAATCTTGGCCTAACGACCGCGCCAGGCGCGGAGCAAACGACGCTCCGCCAGCTCCATCAGGGCGTGTAAGGCGACGCCGAGAATGGCCAGGGTCAGCACGGCGGCGAACACCTTCGCGGTCTGCAGGCGATTGTAGGCCTCCAGGATCCGCCAAGCCAGGCCTTGGGTTCCGCCGGACCCCGCCACGAACTCGGCGACGACCGCGCCGATCACGGCCAGACCCGTCGCGACCTTATGGCCTTCCAGCAGCGCGGGAACGGCCGAGGGCAGGCGCAGGCGGACGAGCCGCTGCCAGGGCGTCGCGCCATAGAGATCGAACAGGCGGGCGAGATCCGGGTCCGCCGCCTTCAGGCCCGTGAGCGCGCCCGAGAAGATCGGGAAGAAGGCGACGACGGCCGCCAGACCCGTCACGGCTCGGCCTGGATGGTCGATGCCGGCCCAGATCGTCACCAAGGGCGCGATGGCGACCAGCGGAGTGACCTGCAAGGTCACGGCGATCGGGCGGACGGCGTCCTCCAGCTGGCTGTTGAGGCTGACGGCCAGGGCCAGGGCGCACGCGATCAGGCTGGAGATGGCCAGGGCGACCAGCGCCGTCGAGAGCGTCGTCCAGGCCGAGGCCAGCAGCAGCGGCCAGGCGCCGACGAAGGCCGTCGCGATCGCGCTGGGCGCGGGCAGAAGATAGGGCGGGACCGCCAGGGCGCGGCAGGCGATTTCCCAGCCGCCCAGCAGGACGGCGATCAGGATCAGCGGAGGCAGAACGCGCTTCACGCCGCCCGCTCCGGGGCTTGGGCCAGCAGGGTCGAGACCGCCTCGGCGGCGGCGCGGAAGGCTTCCGTGGCGCGGAAGCCGGGGGGCCGCGCGACGGGGCCGTCGATGGCGATCTCGCCGACGATGCGGCCGGGGCCAGGCGACATGACCACCACCCGGCCGGCCATATAGACCGCCTCCTCGACATTGTGGGTCACGAAGACCACGGCGGGCGAAAGCTCGGCGGCCAGGGCGAGGACGTCGTCGGCCAGGGCGCGGCGGGTGATCTCGTCCAGCGCCGCGAAGGGCTCGTCCAGCAGCAGCAGGCGCGGGCGGGTGACCAGAGCACGGGCCAGCGAGGCGCGCATGGCCATCCCGCCAGACAGTTGAGCGGGGCGCGCGCCCAGCGCGGCGCCCAGGCCGACCTTGCGCAGGGCTTGGTCGGCGGCCGGCATCGCATCCTTCTTGGCCACGCCGGCCAACGCCAGCGGCAAGGCGACATTGTCCCGCGCCGACAGCCACGGGGCCAAGGTGGGCGACTGGAAGACGACCGAGGTCTCGCCCCGACCGGCGGCGCGCGTCACGGTCCCGCGCGTCGGGGCCTCCAGACCGGCCAGCAGGCGCAGGGCCGTGGACTTGCCGCAGCCAGAGGGGCCGACCAGGGCCACGATCTCACCGGGCGCGAGGCTCAGGTCGACCGGTCCAAGGGCGCGGCCCCGGGCGTAGTCGACCTCGACGGCGTTGAGGCTGGCGATGGGGGTCTTCATTGCGCCTTGGGCAGGAACTGCAGCGTGTAGGCCTTCTTGTAATCCATGTCCTTTGGATAGACGCCCTGGTCGGCGGCGACCTTGAAGAACTCGGCCCAGCGCGCGTCGCTCATCTGGCCGATCTCGCCGTCCTTGCCGACGATACCGTAGGACCGCATCTTTTCGCGGGCCTGGTCGAGGACGTCCTGGGTCATTTCCGGATTGTCCTTCAGGATCGCCGCGTCGCCCGGCTTGGCGTCGCCGTAGAGATAGGACTTCCAGCCCGCCGCCGTGGCCTCCACGAAGGCCCGCACCGCCGCTGGGTTCTTGGCGATCAGGTTGTCGGGAACCAGGGCCATCGAGGCGTAGGCCGGATAGCCGTTGTCGGCCAGCAGGAAGACCGCCGGCTTCTCCTTGCCTTCCTTCTCGATCAGATAGGGCTCGCTGGTGACGTAGCCCTGCTGGATCACGCGCTTGTCGGCCAGGAAGGGCGCGGACGAATAGTTGTACTTGCGCACCTGATCGTCGGCGAAATGGTACTTGGCCTTCAGCCATACCCAGAAGGCGGTGATCGAGGCGTCGGCCAGCAGGATCGGCCGGCCCTTCATGTCGGCCAGGCCGTTCACGCCCTGGCCGGGGTGGGCGATCAGGACCTGCGGGTCCTTCTGCATGAAGGCGGCGACGGCTTTGACCGGAGCGTTCTCCTTGGCCAGGTTCATGACGATGAAGCTGTTGGAGCCGACGCCGACATCGACCGCGCCGGTGGCCAGAAGCTGGGGCACGTTCACGGCCGGGCCGCCCTGCACCAGGGTGACGTCTAGGCCGCGCTTCTTGTACTCGCCGGTGGCCAGCGCCTGGTAGTAGCCGCCGAGCTCGGCCTCGGCCCGCCAGTCGGTGGCCAGCTTCAGCTTGGTCAGGCCGGTCGGCGCGGCGTCCTTCTTGGGGGCGGGCGAGCAGGCGGCGATGAAGGCCATCAGGCCCAGGGCGGCGAAGGCGCGGCGGCGCATGGAGCGTTCCCCTTGTTCGCGGCCAAGGTAAGCAGCGTTGGGGGCTCTTCCAACCCAGAACCGCAAATCCGATATCACGGCGTTCGCGAGAAGACGTCGGTTCAGGCCCGGGACCCCGCGCCCGGCTTTCTAAGCCAGCGCTCGACCTTGGCGTAGAGCGCGTCACGCTGGATGGGCTTGGCGATGTGATCGACCATGCCGACGGCGTAGCAGCGCTCGACCTGGCGAGGCAGGGCGTCGGCGCTCATCGCGATGATCGGGACGTCGCTGGCCGGCGCCCCCAGCGCCTTGATCGCGCGCGTCGCCTCGAAGCCGTCCATCTGAGGCATGTGGATGTCCATCAGGATGATGTCGTAGTCGCCCCGCCGGGCGCGCTCGACCGCTTCCCGTCCGTTCTCGGCGACGTCCACCTCGCAGCCGACCTGAGCCAGCAGGGTCTGGCCGATCTCAAGATTGATGGGATGGTCGTCGACGATCAGGATCTTGGCGCCGCCCGGGGCCGAGGCCTTGGGGCGCTCGGGGAGGGGAAGCTCCTCGGCGGTCGGGGCCGACAGTTCGACCCAGAAGCACGAGCCCCGCCCCGGCACGCTGTCGACGCCGATACGGCCGCCCATGACTTCGACCAACGTCCGGCAGATGGCCAAGCCCAGGCCCGCCCCGCCGTGCAGCCGCCGCATCGAGCTGTCGGCCTGGGAGAAGCGCTGGAACAGCAGGGCCTGCTTGTCGAGCTCGATGCCGACGCCGGTGTCGATGATCTCGAAGCGCAGCCGATCCTCAGCCTCGCCGGGCTCGACCGAGAGGCGCGCGTCGATCCGCCCCTCCTCGGTGAACTTCACGGCGTTGTTGAGGAGGTTGATCAGCACCTGGCGCAGACGGTCCGCGTCCAGTTCGTGCAGGCCGCCGACCGGGTCGTGGACCTCGACATTCATCGACAGCCCCTTGGCGCGGGCTTCCGGCGCGATGATCGCGGCCGCGTCGCTCAGCAGCCCGGCGGCCGAGGTGGGGCGGGGCAGCAGTTCGATCAGGCCGGCCTCGACCCGCGAGAAGTCCAGAATGTCGTCGACCACCGTCAGCAAGGCCGCGCCGGCGCTGTCGATCAGGTTGACCTGACGGCGGGCGTCCGGCGGCAGGTCGTCGCGGGTCGCCAGCAGCTGGGCGAACCCCAGCACGCTGTTCAGCGGCGTGCGGATCTCGTGGCTCATCGTGGCCAGGAACTCGGTCTTGGCCTCGGTCGCCGCCTGGGCTCGGGCTCTGGCGGCGCGGGTTAACAGCTCACGACGCACCAGCAGGCGTTTGAGGCGGTCCTGCTGGGCCAGGGCCAGGCCGGCGGCCAGGCAAGTGTAGAACAGGACGGCCAGGAAAACCTGCACCGTGCGCACCTGGGCGACCGGGCCCAGAACCGCGTTGAAGCGCGGGGACGAGCCGCTGATCACGAACGGCATGACGATAACCGCGATCACCAGCGAGGCCATGGCCGCGCCCCGCGCGCCCAGCCGGTAGGCCGCCACGAGCGCGACGGGGAAGATCAAGAACGGCGGCGCTCCCGATACGGGATGCGCGCACAGCAGGGTGACGGCCGCCACCGCGAAAATGAGCAGGAACTGTTCGCGCCAGTTGCTGCGGAAGGCCCGTCGGTGCTCGGCGTCGATCAGCACCAGGGTCGCGGGCAGAACCACGGCGAGGCCCAAGGCGTCCCGGAGGAACCAGTCCATCAGGTCCTTTCTGAACGGCTCGCCGGAGACGCCGGTCAGAATGGCCGCGCACAGCAGGGCCGAGGCCGCCGCGACGGGGGTGGTCACGGCCGGCAGCAGGGCCAGGGCGCGCATCGAGCGAATGCGATGGCGGCCGCCGCCGATGCGCAGGCTCAGCAGCCAGACGGCCAGGGCCTCCAAGGTGTCGATCCCCGTGTACAGCAGGGCGCGCCCGGGCGTGTCGCCGACCAGCAGGCCGACCGCCAGATGGAACACCACGAACACGAGGGTCAGGGACAGCCGTCGCGAACCGCTCAAGGCCAGCAGGCCGGCCGCGAGAAGGGCGTTGGCGGGCCAGAAGGCGGCGACGCCCTGGGGCGTTCGGGTCAGGTAATCGCTGAAGACGAGGCTGGCGACGATGGCGGCCGAGAGGCTCAGCAGCAGAACGCTCTGCCGTCTCAGTTCCTGGCGCGCCAGCGCGTTTGGCATCGTCTTTCGTCCCCCAAACCCTTCCGCCCGTGCTCGGCGGTGACCTATGGGGTCGCGGTCGAACGCCGGGGGACCGGGAGACGTCGCGACACCATCGCCAGTTTTCAATCAGACGATGAAGCTGGCGCGCTTACCAATACGCTCCTCGGGCCTTTCGTTGCCGGTCTATCGCCGGCTGTGGCGTTTCGCCGCAGGTCCGCGCCGAGATCGCGGGGTCAGCCCGCCAGGCTTTCCTTCTTCTCTTCCAGCTCCAGCCATTCCATCTCGGCCTGCTCCAGATCGGCGCGAGCCTTGTCCAGAGCCTTCATGGTCCTGTCGAAGGCGGCCGGGTCGCGGCTGTACAGGTTTGGATCGGCCAGGGTTTCCTCGAGCTTGGCGATGATGGCCGGGCTCTTGGCGATCAGGGCCTCGCATTCCTCCAGGCGGCGCTGGTCCTTGTAGGACAGCTTGACGCTTTTCTTCGGGGGCGCGGGCGGGGCGGCCGGGGCGGACTTCGACACCGGCGCGAACGTCGCGCCGCTCTTGGTGGCTTTGAAGAAGTCCGGGTTCTGGTCCATCAGGTCGGTCCAGCCGCCGGGCGTCTCGACGATCCGGCCCTTGCCGTCCAGGGCGATGGTCGAGCTGGCCAGGCGGTCGATGAAGTCGCGGTCGTGGCTGACCAGGATCAGCGTGCCGTCGAAGTCGGCCAGCAGGTCCTCCAGCAGGTCCAGCGTGTCCATGTCCAGATCGTTAGTCGGTTCGTCCAGCACCATCAGGTTGGTCGGATTGGCCAGGGCGCGGGCCAGCAGCAGGCGATTGCGCTCGCCGCCCGACAGGCTGGTGACCGGCTGGCGCAACTGGGCGTCGGTGAACAGGAACTCCTTGGCGTAGCCGGCCACATGCTTGGGGTGGCCGCGCACGATGATCGAGTCCCCGCCGCCCGGCGTCAGGAAGTCCCAGACGGTGATCTTGTCCGACAACGCCATGCGGGCCTGATCGATGTAGGACACCTCCAGGTTCGTTCCCAGCTGCACCGCGCCGGCGTCCGGGGTCAGCTCGCCCAGCAGCAGCTTGACCAGCGTGGTCTTGCCGGCGCCGTTCGGACCGACCAGGGCGACGCGGTCGCCGCGGATGATGCGCGTGGAGAAGTTCTCGACGATCGTCCGCTCGCCAAAGCGCTTGGTCAGGCCCTTGGCCTCGACGACGCGCTTGCCCGAGGTTCCCGAGGACTCGACCGCCATGGTCATCGCTCCACGGATCTCGCTCTGACGGTCCTTCTTCTCGGCGCGGAGGGCCAGCAGGGCGCGGCGCCGGCCTTCGTTGCGCGCCCGGCGGCCCTGAACGCCGCGCGCCAGCCAGGCGTTCTCGCGCTCCAGCACCTTGTCCAGGCGGCGAGCCTCCTCGGCGTCGGCGGCGATAATCGAGTCGGCCCAGGCCTCGAACTCGGAAAAGCCCTTGTCCAGGCGGCGGATCTTGCGGTGCTCCAGCCAGAAGCAGCGTTCGGTGACGCGGTTCAGGAAAGCGCGGTCGTGGCTGACGATCAGCGCCGCGCACTTGGAGGCGGCCAGTTCGTCTTCCAGGGTCTGGATGGCGAAGATGTCCAGGTGGTTTGTCGGCTCGTCCAGCAGCAGCACGTCGGGCTGCTCGGCGAAGGCGCGGGCCAGGGCGGCGCGGCGGGTCTCGCCCCCCGACAGGCCCTTGGCGCTCTTGTTGGGATCGAGGCCGAAGTCGGCCAGGGCCGCCTGCGCCTCGTAGTCCTGGGCGCCGCCCGCGGTGGCGTAGTCCAGCAAGGTCTCGCCGGTGATGTCCGGTTCCTGGCTGACATAGACGACCTTGGCGCCGGGTTGCACGGCGCGCTCGCCGCTGTCCGCCTCGACACCCTGGGCGGCCAGGATCTTCAGCAGGGTCGACTTGCCCGCGCCGTTGCGGCCGACCAGGCAGGCGCGCACGCGCGGCTCCAGGGCCAGGTCGACACCGTCGAACAGGGGCTTGGCGCCGTCGGCGAGACGGACGTCCTTGAGAGCGAGTACGGGCGCGCGGGCGGGAGGAGCCATGATCGTCTAAATACTTCTCGACGCCGCTCGTGGCGGCGGAATGTCTTGGAGACGTGCGGCGTATAGCAGGGCGGGCTTCGAGGAAACGCCAAAATCTCGGCCCCAAGCCCTAAGCCCGCCGCGTCCGCGACGCCGTCGCGGGCGAAAGGGTCAGCCGGCGGCGAACTCGGCCGACAGGCGCGTCATCTCGGCGGCGAACTCCGCGTCGCTGATCGGACGGCGGGCGACCAGCAGGCTGCAGTCGACGTCATCGACGATATAGGCGCCCGAGGAGCCGCTCCACCAGCGTTCCAAGAAACTTCGCTTGCGGTGGCCCACCACGACCAGATCCGCCGAGACCTTGCGCGCGAAGGCGCTGATGATCGGCGCCGGGTCGCCGCGCACGACATGGCCGGTCGCCTCGAGCCCGAACGCCTTCAGCTTGGCCAGGCCTTCCTCGACCAGGGCGGCGCTCGCGGCGGTCAACTGGTCGGCCGCCCCGGGATGAACGCCCTCGGCCATGGTGATCGCCGAGCTGTCGGAAAGCACGCACAACAGCCAGACGCGGGAGCCGTACCGCCGGGCCAACAAAGCGCCTTCCCGCAGCGCGGTCCTGGCCTCGTGGCTGCCGTCGAACGCCAGAATGATCTTCTCGTACATGGGTCCCATCCGTCCGCCACGAAGCGATCGCGCGTCCATGATAGAGCGCGACTAGGCGCTCGTGTCACCTGGGCGGAACGCGCTCAGTTGCCGCTGGGCGAGCGGACGTAGAAGCCGGCGTTGTTGCCGACCGCCGTCGAGACGCCGGTCACCTGCCGACCGGTCGAGTAGCTGTTGGTCGTCGTGGTGGCGCCGACGTCGGCGTTATTGACCTGGTTGTTGTTCACCGTCATGCGGCCGTTGCAGCGCGAACAGACCGTGCCGCTGACCGCGTTGCCCATAGCCGTGGCGGCGGTCGTCGCGTCATAGCCGTCCTGGCCGCCGAAGGTCGCGATCGCCTCCACGCCGCCGCCGTCATTGGTCTGGGTGTTGTTCAGCGCCAGTTCGGAGCCGAGATTGACCACCTGCGACGCGTTGCCGACGGCGTAGGCGTTCGTCTGGGCGCCGCCGAACTGGTACGAGGTCGCCTCGGCCTGGCCACGCACATACGACGTGTTCCACTGGTTCGATGTCAGGTCCGTCAGCGGGCCTTCGTTGGAGACCGACAGCGTGTTGCCGGTGGCCGTGGCGGTCGTCGCCGACAGATAGCTGGAACCATAGGCCGTGAACTTGCTGGCCTGGGTGACGTCGGCGGTGTTGGCCTGGTCGGTGATCAGGCGCGAGGCCGATTGGTTGGCGCCGCTGATATTGATGTTGTTGCCGGCCGTGGTCGCGCTGACCGAGATCGAGCCGGTGACCGCGCCCACATGGGCGCCGCCGTCCGCGAGTGTGTTGGCCGTGTTCGATTGGCTGAGCCGCAGCCCCGCCGCGCCGTTGTCCAGGCTCACGCCCTGGGTGTTGCCCATGGCCAGGGTCGAGACCGAGACGTCCTTGGCCTGGGCGTCGCCGGCCTCGATCTGGCCCCGCGCGGTGACGCCGGCGTTGTTCACCTGGACTCCGAAGGCCGAGATCGTGCCGCTCGCGGCGCCGATCGTACCGGAATTGCCCGCCGCCGTCGTATTGACGGTCGTGGTCGCGCCGCCGTCGGCGGCTATGCCGACGACGCCGTGAGCATAGACGGCGCCCTGGTTGGTCTGGTTCGAGGTCGCCGAGGCGTCGGCATTGGCGACGCCGATCGAGACGCCGTTGGCCTGGGCCGTCGTGGAGGCGGTCACGCCATCGGTGACCGTTTGCACGTTGAGAGCCTGTTCGGAGAAGATCTCGCCCAGATTGATCTGGTTGTTCAGGATCGGACTGGGCGCGGTCGTCTGGCTAGTAGCGACCCCGCTTAGCATCACGGATATCGGGATCGCGGCTAGCGTTCCAGCGAGACGGGTCTTCGCGGGTCTGCGCATTGTTCGTTCCCGTATTGTTGTAGGCCGGCGTGAAGGCGCCGGTCTGGCCCACGGTGCCGTCTCCCAGCGGATCGTAGCGCAGGCAGCTTTGCGGACCGGGCATGCCGTAGAGGTTGGCGGCCATCTCGACGACGGCGCGTTCGATCAGCGCGCGAACCGCCAGCTGCATGGGCTCCAGAGCTCCACGGCCGGCCGACAGGTCGACCAGGGTGGTGCCCAGGAAGTCGAAGACGCCGGCGCTGACTTCGCGTCCGACGACCTGTTTCTGATAGGAGATGACGTCCACCACTTCCAGCGTGCGGGTGTTCACCATCCGCAGGTCCAGCGCGACGTTCATGATGTAGGAGCGGCGGCGGAAATTGCCCTTCACGCCCTCGGGGTCCTTGTCGCCGGCATAGGCGTCCGCGCCGGCCGAGCGGATATTGAAGTTCAGCTCGGTGATCCCGCCCACGACATAGAAGTCCGAGCCGGGCACCTGGCCGGCCAGGATCTTGCGATAGTCGGCCGGCATGTCCGCGCGCGGATTGGGATTGTCCGAGATCAGCTTGTTGTTGGCGTATTTCAGCTCGAATTCGGAAACCGAGGTGTCGAAGCGCTCGACCATCGGCATGCCGGCCTTGGCGAAGGCCGAGAACGCCATCAGCGAGGCGCCTTGGGTGATCTTGCGGCCCGAGCCGTCGGACTCTTCCTTGCCGGTGTAGTCGGCGATGCGGCCGATGGCGATGCGCGGCGCGGCCACGTGGTTGGCGCGGGCGTATTGGTTCAGGCAGACCAGGGCCGGGGAATAGTCGGTCGGGTTGGCCGTGACCGGGGCGTTGCCGATCGGGGTGGCGTAGTTGCCAGCCGTCGAGGCCGTCGTCGGCACGCCGCCGCAGCCGCTGAGCGCCGTGGCGGCCAGCAGAGCCAAGGCCAGGCCTGTGCGCTGGATGATCATTGACCGACGCCGCCCTTCACCACCTTGGAGCCGGCGGTGACGGCGCCGTTGTTCACCTGGTTGGAGTTGACGATCACCGTGTTGTAGTTGCCCTGGGTGACGACCGTCAGGTTGTTGCCGATCGCGGTCGAGCCGGCATAGCCGCCGACGCCGCCCGCGCCGGCATAGGCGTCCAGCGCCCCGGTCGCACGACTGGTCGCATAGACGCTCTGGTCGGAACCGGTCAGCATCATGCCGTCAACGATCACCCGGTTGCCGTTGGCGTCGCGGGTCGAATACTCGACCATGCGATTTTCCTGGCCCGCGGTGCGGCCATAGCCTGCGTTCATCGACGCCGAATTGGTGGTCATCGTCTGCGCCGCGGCCGCGCCGCCGACGCCGAGCGCGACGATGGCGACGACGGTCGTGACGCGCTTATGCTTATTCCGATGCCAGGCCATGAAAGGCTCCGCGAACTGTCGACACGGGGCGTCAAGCAACACTCGTGCCAAAAAGATACAGACTGACCTGTAGACCCAAGGTCTCGAAAAATTGGTTAATCGCCGGCCATCGGCTTCGAATCGTCGCGCGAGGCCCTAAGTTGGAACCATGAGCGACGCCCCGTCCGAACGCCCCGAACAGGTCCCGCCGAAGGAGCCGGTGTTCAACGCGCCCTGGCCGGCCGTGCTCGCGGCGGCCTCGATCCTCGCGCCGTTCATTCTTCTATTGCGCATGGACGACGCCACCGTGGTGTCGCTGGCCCTCGTTCCCAAGGACTTCTGGGCGGGGCGCTGGACGGGCGTCGTCACGATGATGTTCGTGCATGGCGGTTGGGTCCACGCGCTGATGAACGCCGCCTTCGCCCTGGCCTTCGGCGCGCCGGTCGCCCGGCTGCTGGGACTTAACGGCCGGGGAGGGGGAATCTTCTGCCTGTTCTACCTGGCGTGCGGAGTCCTGTCGGGGATCGGCTTCGCGGCGATCCATCCGGACTCCGACGCCGCGGTGATCGGGGCGTCGGGCGCGGTCTCGGGCCTGATGGGCGCGGCGGCGCGGGTGATGGACACGCCTGGGCGCGTCGGGCCCATCCTGGGGCCGCGCGTCATCTCGTTGGGGCTGGGCTGGCTGATCGTCAATCTGGTGATGGCGGTGACGGGGACCCTATTGTCGATGGGTGCGGGCGAGATCGCCTGGGAGGCGCACCTCGTGGGCTTCGTCGCGGGCGCGATCTTGATCGGCCCGTTCGCGGCCTGGGCGGGAAATATCCCGCGCGGGGTCAATCCCCATTGATCAGTCGCACGCTTTGCGAGACCCTCGTTCCATAAGAACATAGGGAGACGCGCAGTGCTGGTTTCTCAGATCCTGAAAGACAAGGGTGATCTCGTGTTCACGGCCTCCCCCCAGGAGACCGTCGGCGCCGCCGCGGCGCTGCTTCATACGCGTAAGGTCGGCGCCATGGTGGTGGTCGACGACAAGGAAGCGGTCGTGGGCATTGTCTCCGAGCGCGACATCGTGCGGGTGATCGCCAAGGAAGGCGCCAGCGCGCTGACCAAGCCGATTAGCGCCTGCATGAGCGCGAACGTGATCTTCGCTCAGCCGGACGAGACGGTGGAAGCCCTGCTCGAGCGCATGACCGACCGCCGCATTCGTCACCTTCCGGTCGTGAAGGGCGGACGCCTGGCGGGGATCATCTCGATCGGCGACCTGGTGAAGTACAAGATCCACGAGGCTCAGGCCGAGGCGGACGGACTCAAGGCCTATATCACGGCGGGCTGATCCACCTGGAGCGTGAGGCTGAAAGTGGGAACCGGTTTCAGCTTATCTCACGCTCTAAACATTTGATTTAGAAGCCCTGCGCTTGTCGCGGGCGAGCAAGCGACGCGGGCGCTTATGGAGACGGTTGGTCTCTTGGATATGCGCGCCTCTATATAGAGGCTCCACTCTATATAGAGGGACTCAACCCTCGATTAGCTCCGCGCCCGCGCCTTGGGCGGCGTCCGCCAGGCTGTAGCCTTCCAGCACCGCGGCCGTGGCGTCGCGGGCGCGCAGCAACGCCTCGCGCAGGGCGCAGGTCGCCAGATCGCGACAATCCTCGCATCGGCGGAAGGCGGTGCGGCTGACGCAGGGCGCCAGGGCCAGGGGGCCGTCCACCAGGCGGATAATCTCGGCGAAGCTGATCGTCTCGGGCTGGCGGGCCAGCACATAGCCGCCGAACTTGCCCCGCCGGCTGATCACCAGGCCCTCTCGCGCCAACGAAAGAAGAATGGCCTCCAGGAACTTGCGCGGCGCATCGGCGCGTTCCGCCAACTCCCCAGCGGTGACCTGGGTGTTGGCTCGGGCCAGTTCGATCATCGCGCGCAGGGCATAGCGCGCCTTCTGGGATAGCATGGACGCTGGTCACCTTATGGAGGCGGGCCAGTTTGGACGGCCTCGCGCTTGAAGCGCGTCCAGCCTTCTGAGCGAGGCGAGGGCGGCGTGCAAGTCCGGCGTGACATAGTTCATGCACAGAGGAATGCGGCGCCTGGGGATGAATCGGAGATTCAGCGCTTGCCGGGCCGGGAAGGGGGCTCTAGAAGCCGCCCCTCGCTTCGGGGCCACGGCCCGTCGGACGAAACCTTGGCCTTCGGGGCTTGCGTTTCTGATGGTGGTTCGATAGGTTCCGCAGCCTCAATCGAATCTCTTCTGACTTACGGCGCTCCAGTCTGGCGCGTCCCGGCCATCTTTTGCGTTCTGAAGCGGCCTGACCGCCAAGAAAACAAAAAGAAGAAAGTCGGTTGACCTTGGAATTCGGCTTCGCTAGAAGCCGCGCTCCTCGAAATGCAAAGAGCTCCGCAAGGTGTTCCAAGTATTTCGGCTCCAGAAAAGCTTCTGTTTATTTTGAAAAAGAGCTTGACTGGATTTGGTAGCTTCTCTAGAAGCTGCCAGCTCCGCTGAGAGGCTTTCGAGCTTGTTGGCGCTCCGGTTCGAAGAGTTTTGAAAAAAACGATTTGACACGGGTTTCGGGGTTGGATAGATAGCCGCCTCCGCCGCTGACCGGGCGCTAAACGGTTGGGCCGCTTCGGCGGT
>NZ_SZWJ01000109.1:0-12922 GCF_012184455.1 Caulobacter sp. SSI4214
GCCGCGATAGTCGGCGTCACGCTGAAGGCATGAGCGGCAAGCCGTTCGAACGCGCTCGATCCGACGGGGGACCGACATGAGCAAGACCCAGCGACTGGCTGGCCGGACGGTGCTGATCACCGGCGCCTCCTCGGGAATCGGCGCGCGGTTCGCCCGCGTCGCGGCCGCCGAGGGCGCGGCGGTGGTGATCGGCGCGCGGCGCGTGGACAGGCTGGAGGCGCTGCGCGTCGACATCGTGGCCGAGGGCGGGCGCTGCCTGGCCGTGGCCCTGGACGTCGCCAGCGAAGCCTCGACCATCGCCGCTTACGACGCCGCCGAGGCCGCCTTCGGGCCGGTCGACGGCGTCGTGGCCAATGCCGGGATCACCGCCGACGGCCTGGCCGAGGAGATCGCCGTCGAGGACTTCGACCAGGTGTTCGCGGTCAATGTGCGCGGCGTGTTCCTGACCGCGCGCGAGGGCGCGCGGCGGATGCGGAAGGCCGGGATCGCCGAGCGCGGCCGAGTCGTGCTGGTCTCGTCGATTACCGCCAGGATGGTGACGCCGGGTGTGACGGCCTACAGCGCCTCCAAGGCCGCTGTCAGCCATATGGGCCGGCATCTGGCGCGCGAATGGGCGCGGCATGGGCCCAACGTCAACAACCTCTGTCCCGGCTACATCAAGTCCGAGCTGGCCGGCGACTGGTTCGAGACCGAGGGCGGTCGCAAGCAGATCGGCAAATGGCCGCGCCGTCGGATGCTGGACGAGGACGCCCTGGACCCGATGCTGGTCTATCTGCTGTCCGACGAGAGCAAGGGCGTCACCGGCGCGGACTTCACCATCGACGACGGACAATCGCTATGAGCGGGGCGCGCGACGACGCCAGGGGCGCGGCGATCGCCGCCAAGGTCGAGGCCTTCGTGCGCGAGGTCGTGGCCCCCTATGAGCAGGATCCTCGGCGCGGGGCGCATGGTCCGTCGGACGCGCTGATCGCCGAGCTGCGCGCCAAGGCCCGGGCGGCCGGGGTGCTGACCCCGCACATCCTGGCGGACGGTTCGCACCTCTCGCACCGCGAGACGGCCCAGGTGTTGCGGGCCGCCGGTCTGTCGCCGCTGGGACCGCAGGCGGTCAATGTCGCCGCGCCCGACGAAGGCAACATGTTCCTGCTGGGCAAGGCCGCCTCCAGCGAGCAGCGCGCGCGCTTCCTGGCGCCGTTGATCGCCGGCGAGGCGCGTTCGGCCTTCTTCATGACCGAGCCGGCCGCCGACGGCGGGGCGGGATCGGACCCGTCGATGCTGATGACCACGGCGACCCAAGACGGCAATCACTGGGTGATCAACGGCCGCAAGGCCTTCATCACCGGCGCCGAGGGCGCCAAGGTCGGCATCGTCATGGCCAAGGCGGAGGTCGGCGCCACGCTGTTCCTGGTCGACCTGCCCGATCCGGCCATCCGTATCGAGCGGGTGCTGGACACCATCGACAGCTCCATGCCTGGCGGCCACGCCGTCGTGTCGATCGAGGGCCTCCGCGTCTCGGCCGACCAGATCCTGGGCCAGCCGGGCGACGGCTTCAAGCTGGCCCAGGTGCGCCTGGCCCCGGCGCGTCTGACCCACTGCATGCGCTGGCTAGGCGCCTGCGCGCGGGCCCACGAGATCGCCACGGCCTACGCGGTCAAGCGCCACGCCTTCGGCAAGCCGCTGATCGATCACGAGGGCGTCGGCTTCATGCTGGCCGAGAACCTGATCGAGCTCAAACAGGCCGAGTTGATGATCGACTGGTGCGCCGACGTCCTCGATTCCGGCGCGCCGGGGACCACCGAAAGCTCGATGACCAAGGTCGCCGTCAGCGAGGCCCTGATGCGCATCGCCGACCGCTGCGTCCAGGTGATGGGCGGTACGGGCGTCACCGGCGACACCATCGTCGAGCAGGTGTTCCGCGAGGTCCGCGCCTTCCGCATCTACGACGGCCCGACCGAGGTCCACAAATGGAGCCTGGCCAAGAAGATCAAGCGCGACGCGGCGGGGAGCGCGAACCGGCCCCTTTAGGTCCGCCGCCAACGCCCCTCCATGAGCGGCGCGGCCCCCTAAGGGCGGACCGACACGAGACTGTCGCAACCTCGCCCTAGCGATGCTCTTGAAGCAAGCGGGAGCGGGACATGGCGCGTTTCAAATCGGGCATCGGACGTCGAGCGGCGCCGATCTTGTCGGCGTTCGCGTGCTGGGCGCTTTTGTCGCCCGCCCAGGCCGCGTCGAACGCGGCGGGGCCAACGCCCTTGCCCACCGGGCAGATGCTGACGCCGCTCGCCGCGCCGGGCGCGGTCTTCGAACCGCTTCCGGCGCGTATCGGTCCGCTCCCCGACACCTTGGCGGACGGCGCCTCGGCCATCGCGCTGAGCCCCGACGGCCGCGAGGTGCTGGTGCTCACAAGCGGCTTCAACCGCGTGAACGGCCCCGATGGCAAGGTCGTCGCGGGACAGTCCACGGACTATGTCTTCCGCTACGCCGTCGAACCGACCGGCGCGCGTTTCCTCGAGACGGTTCAGACGCCCAACAGCTTTTCCGGCGTGGCCTGGACGCCCGACGGTAACGGATTTCTCGTCGGCGGCGGCGTGGACGACAACGTCCATCGCTTTGTTCGGACCCCCGAGGGGTTCCGCCCCGCGGCCGGCGGCCCGGTCAAGCTGGGTCACGCCCAGGGCAACGGCGTCAACGTGAAGCCCGAAGCCGCCGGCGTCGCGGTCAGCCCCGATGGCGCCCGCGCTCTGGTCGCGAACTACTACAACGACTCGGTCAGCCTGATCGATCTGACCAAGGGCCAGGTGATTTCCGAACGCGATCTGCGCCCGGGCAAGAATGATCCGGCGCGGGTCGGCGCGCCGGGCGGCGAATTCCCGTTCGCCGTCGTTTGGACGGACGCTTCCCACGCGGTGGTCTCGGCCCCGCGCGATCGACAGCTGGTCCTGCTGCGGGTCACGGGGGACGGCGTCGAGGTGACTGGCCGGATCGCGACGATCGGCGAACCGACCGCGCTGCTCTGGGATGGGAAGGCCCGGCGGCTCTACGCCGCGGAGGACAACGCCGACCGCGTCGCGGTCGCGGACGTCGAGGCGGGCCGACTGATCGCGGAATGGAAACTCGCGCTGCCCGGCCTCGATCCTTCCGCTGGAAAGGGCCTGAACCCCAATGGCCTGGCGCTCACGCCGGACGGGCGCCTGCTGGTCACGCTGGGCGGCGTCAACGCGCTGCTCGTCCTGTCGGCGGACGGCAAGACCATGGGCGCCATCCCCACCGGCTGGTATCCGAGCGGGGTCGCCTTCGACCCGGCCGCCGGGCGCGCCTTCGTGATCAACCGCAAGAGCCCGCCGGGCCCCAATCCGCGAGGCTGCGGACCCAAGGTGGCGTCCATCAAGTCGCAGGCCAGCGCTTGCGGCGCCGCCAACCAGTATGTGTTCCAGCTCGAGAAGGCGGGCCTGCTGACCTTTCCGCTGCCGTCCGGCGCCGCGCTTGCGCGGACCACGGCGCAAGTGGCGAAGAACCTGGGCGCGGATAGGGCGCGGGAGCGCGCGGCGGCCGCCAGAACCATGGCTGAGCTGCGCAAGCGCATCAAACACGTGGTGTTCATCATCAAGGAAAACCGCACCTATGATCAGGTGCTCGGCGATCTGCCCGTCGGCAATGGCGACCCCAGTCTCGCGATCCTCGGCCGCCGCCTGACCCCCAATCACCACCGTCTGGCCGAACAGTTCGTCACCCTGGACAATTTCTACGACAGCGGCGAGCAGTCGAGCACGGGATGGACCTGGACCACCGCCGCGCGCGCGCCGGACCTTCTCGAGAAGACGGCGCCGGTCAACT
This sequence comes from Caulobacter sp. SSI4214, assembly GCF_012184455.1. NCBI lineage: Bacteria > Pseudomonadati > Pseudomonadota > Alphaproteobacteria > Caulobacterales > Caulobacteraceae > Caulobacter > Caulobacter sp. SSI4214. The sequence goes on from NZ_SZWJ01000109.1 coordinate 3,832, forward strand.
ATTCGGGGCGCGGGCTCTCCTACGAGGCCGAGCAGGCGGACCGCAATGTGCCGACGGCGCTAGGTTTCGCCGAACGCCGGGCGACCAATCCGGCGACGCCGAACGATCCGGATCTGATGCCCGGAAAGGCCCTGCTCACGGCGCCCGACGCCGATGGGGACGACGACGACGCCAAGGGCGCCGGCTTCCTGTGGAGCGCCGCGATCAGGGCGGGTGTTTCGGTGCGCAACTACGGCATGGCCGACGCATCGGTCTACGACCAGGGCGAACCGGGCGATGTCGCGCCGCTGCGCGAGCCCTGGAAAACCCACACGCGCATCCACACCGCCACCGACAAGCTCTTGGCGACCCGCAGCGATCCCTATTTCCGCGGCTTCGATCAGCGTCTGGCGGACTATTGGCGCGTGATGGAGTGGCGGCGCGAGTTTGCGGCGCAAGTCAAGCGCGGGGCCATGCCCAGCCTTACCCTCCTGCGCCTGAGCCACGATCACTTCGGCGACTTCAAGGACGCGTTGGATGGGGTCAACACGGTCGAGACCCAGATGGCCGACAACGACTTCTCGGTCGGTCTCGTGCTGGAAACCCTGGCCAACAGCCCCTTCGCCAAGTCGACCGTCGTGTTCATCATCGAGGACGACGCCCAGAACGGCGCCGACCACGTCGACGCGCGCCGTTCGATCGCCTTCGTGCTGGGCGCCTATGTGCGCCAAAAGGCGGTGGTCTCGACGCGTTACACGACGGTCAGCATGGTGCGCTCGATCGGCGATCTGCTGGGCCTCAAACCTTTGAGCCTCAATGCGCGGATGACGCCGCCCATGGCCGACGTCTTCGACCTCGGTCAGTCCCCGACCTGGTCCTACCGCGCCGTCGCGTCCGACGTGCTGAAGGCGACGGATTTGCCCATCCCCGCCGACCGCTTCGAGCCTGTCCAGACGGGCGAAGCCTGCCCGGTGAGAACCGCCGCGTTCTGGGCGGACGCCATGGCCGGCCAGAACTTCGCCAAGGAGGATCAGCTGGACACCGCGCGGTTCAACACGGCCCTGTGGCGGGGGTTGGGAAAGGGCCCCGAGCCGATCGCGCGCACCGGCGAAAACCTCGCGCGCAACCGCGAAGCCTTGCTCGCGACGCGGTCCTCCTGTCGCTGAGGGGGGCTTGTCGCGACACCTGGCGCTGGCGGCCCGGGAGGGACTCGAACCCCCGACCTTCGCTTTAGGAAAGCGCTGCTCTATCCTGCTGAGCTACCGGGCCGTGCTTCGCGCGCGGCCAGGGGTGCATAGCGCAAGATGACGGGCGTGCGAACCCCTCGCGCCGGTGTGGTCGGGATCGAAGTCCGGCGCCGGGCTCGGGTCACAGCGCGAAGCTCGCGCGATAGCCGGCCCGGGCGACGATGGCGGCGGTCAGCCGTTCCAGCGCGTGGGCCGCGGCGCCGTCGACGCGGCCCTGTTCGGGCTCGAAGCCGATCCGCGCCTCGCTGAGGGCGCTCAGGGGCTCGAAGGCCTCGATCCGTCCCCAGAACATCGAGCCGGCCGCGAAGGGCGTGCTGTCCTTCACGGTCAGGCCCATCAGCGCCGACAGGCGTTCGACGTGCGCCCGGTTATTGTCCATCACGCCTTGCGCGCCCAGCGTCATCCGCGCGTCGGCGGCCGCCAGCAGGCCGAGCCGGGGATCCTTGGCGAAGGCCGCGAGCGCCCGCTCGGCCGCGCCCGGTCCGACGAGATCGGCGACCAGGGCCTCGCGCCAGGCGTCGCCGTCGCCGCGATGCGGCGAGCGCTTGGTGTGCAGCTTGCAGAACAGCGCGTGGCCGTGCGCGCGGGCCGCCTTCAGCGCCCGGATGAACGGGCCGATGTCGCGGCCCTGGTTCGGGGTGATCAGCAGCAGGGCGTCGGGGAAGGCCGCTCGCGCGGCGGCGAGGTCGGTCTCGGTCCAGCTGTCGGGCGCGGTCACGATGATGTCCGCTCGCCCGGCCAGCGGGGCCAGGCGCGTGGCGAACCAGTCGGTCAGGTCGGGATAGTAGAGGTGCAGCAGGATCGCAGTGTCCGATCGCCGCTGAAAGCCGGCCGCCGAGGCCGCGACGACCGGATGGTCGGCGGGGAGGCGTCGCGCATAGGGGGCCAGGGCCGCGCGCGTCGCGTGCAGGTAGGCGTGGCCGAACCACCGGTCCGGTTCGAGATAGGCGCCCTCGGCCCATTCGTTCCAGGCGTTGACGAACACCAGGGCTTCGCCTGGCGGCTGGACGCGGACCGCGTGCTCGAGGGCGCCGGACAGCCACCGCTGGTAGGTTTGAGGATCGGCGCCGTGGAAAACCTTGCCGGCGGCGGGCTTGCGCGCCTGGTTGTCCCAGCTGGGCATGACGCCGGGAATAAAGTCGGGACCGGCGCCGGCCAGGGCCTTCAGCTTGGCGTCGACCACGCCGGCGTAGTCATAGACCTGGCCGCGAAAGTCCGGATGCAGCGGCTGGACCTGGCGGGTGATCTCCGCGACATCGATTCCGTGCGGCGGGAAGTCGACAATGCCGTCGAACCCGCAACTGGCGGGGTCGCTGAAGCCGAACGCGGTGGTGGCGTACAGCGCCAGCTCGCCCAGGCCCAGGTCGCGCGCCAGGCCTCGCCACCGCGCGGCGGTGGCCTTGGGATCGGGCAGAAGCTCGGGCCGGTAGACGACCAGGACGGGCCGTCCGCCCACCCGCACATAGCGCGGATCGGCCATGTACCGGGCCAGGTCGCGGAACACCGCCAGGTCATCCTCGGGCGAATGGTTCTGGGCGATCAGCACCTGGCCCTCGTCGCCCTCCCAGCGCCGCGTCCAGTTCTCGTTGGCCCAGCACAGCGCGAACGGCAGGTCGAAGGTCGGGTCGGCGAGATAGGCCTCGATCGGGGTCTCCAGCAGGCGTTTGCCGTCGAACCAGTAGTAGTGGAAGCAGAAGGCCGACACGCCGGCCGTCCGCGCCAGGGCGATCTGCTGGGCCATGACCGACGACAGGCGCAGGTCGTAATAGCCCAGATCGGCCGGCAGGCGCGGCTGGTGGTGGCCGACGAACTGCGGCTGGGCTTTGGCGACATTGCTCCAGTCGGTGAAGCCCTTGCCCCACCAGGCGTCGTTCTCCGGGATCGGATGAAACTGCGGCAGGTAGAAGGCCAGGACCCTCGGCGCGTCGGGGGCTAGGCGCAGGGGCTCGACGATCGGGGCGGCGAACTGTTCGGCGCGAGCGTTCCGGGCGACGGCGAGCGCGTGGTCATAGGTCCGCCGCCAGGCGTCGCCTTCCCCGGCGCGCGGCGTCCGCCCACGCGGACGAACGCGCCGGGCCGCGCGCCACGCGCCGGCCAGCGGCGACCGCAGCGGTCCCAGAAATCCCTTCAGCGCCTCGAACGCCGGGCCGAGCCGGCCGCGCGGATCGGCGTCGAGCTTGCCCGCGCCGGACACGGCGAAATGCTCCAGGACCAGCTGCCCCGCCTCGCCGTCGAGCGCCAGCCGCAGGCCGCGCAGACGTCGGCCCCTGGCGGGCAGCACCGTGAACAGGCCTTCGCCGCCCGCCTTCAGGCGCGCGCGCGAGTCCTCGCCATAGCCGCCGCCCCAGTCGGCTTCGACCAGGACATCCGGCGACTTGCCCTCCGGCGCCGCCAGGCGCAGCTCGATCCGCAAGGTCCTGATCTCGGCCAGGGCGCGCAGCGTCGCGCGGTCCGGAGTCCAGGCGAGAACCGCGCGGGGGCCCTGCTGAACGAGGACCGGGGCGGCGTCATCCGACGCCCTCCAGACCGCGCCGCTCAGCGGGCGCAGGTCGAGCCGGTCCCGGCTCATGCCGCCGCGGCCGCCCGATAGGCCACCCAGTCCTCGGTCGAGCCCAGGAACGCGATGCGTCCGCCGCTCAGTTCGCAGACCCGGTTGCAGACCCGCTGGACCAGGTCCTCGTCGTGGGTGGCCAGGACGACGATCTTGGCCTCCTCGACCATCCTTTGCATCCGCTCGCCCGCCTTCTGCACGAAGGCCGCGTCGCCGGCGCTGAGCCATTCGTCCAGCACCAGGATGTCGGCGTCGAACTCGGTGGCCACGGCGAACATCAGTCGCGCCTGCATCCCGGCCGAATAGGTGCGCACCGGCAGGTGCAGGAAGTCGCCCAGGCCCGAGAACTCGGCGATGGCGTCGATGCGGCTGTCGATCACCTTGCGCGACAGGCGGCGCATCATGCCCAGCTTGTGGATGTTGCGCAGGCCCGTGGCTTCCGGGTCCATGCCCGCGCCGATCGCGATCATCGAGGTGATGTCGCCGTCGATCGACAGCTCGCCGCGGGTCGGATGATAGATGCCGGCGATCACCTTCAGCAGGGTGGTCTTGCCCGAGCCGTTGTGGCCGACCAGGGCGATGCGGTCGCCCTCGTTGATCTCGAGATTGATCTCCGACAGCGCCCTGACGGCGGCCACGTCGCCAGCGGCCTTGTACATGCGCCCGCCGACCGCGAGGTTGAACACGGCGCTGCGCAGGGACTGCGAGCGCAGGCTGTAGACGTAATAGTCGAGGTCGACGTTCGTCAGCTTGATCTGGTGCGTCATCGCCGCCTCTTACAGCCAGAAGACCACGCGCTTGCGGAACAGGGCCAGCAGCGCGATGGCGATCAGGGCGAAAGCGCCCACGGTTCCCAGCGACCAAAGCCAGTCGATCGCGGCGGGAGCGTGGCCGGTCAGGGGCGCGCGCAGCAGCTCCACCTGGTGCGCCAGGGGGCTGTAGTCGACCACCCAGCGGTACTTCGGGCTCATCTGGGCCCGCGTCCAGAACACCGGGGTCACGTAGAACAGCAGCTGCACCACGTAGCTCATCATGTAGGCGACGTCGCGGAACCGGGTCGACGGGATGGCGATGATGAAGCCCAGGAAGCAGACGCTGAGCAGCACCAGGGCGACGGCGGGCAGCAGGGTCCAGTGCGGCGCGGCGAACCGGCCCAGAACCAGCATCATGGCCCAGAAGGCGATCAGCTGGGTCAGGAAGTTGGTCGCCGCCTTCTGGGCGTGCAGAAACACATAGAAGGTCAGCGGCAGGCGTTGGCTCTGCATCAGGCCCGCGTTGTACAGAAAGATCGCCTGGGCCTCGGCGATGGTGGTCCCCACCAGGGACCAGGCCAGCAGGCCGGCCACCACCTGCGGATAGCTCTCGCGCAGGTTCACGCCCATCAGGCCGCCGACGATGAAGGCCAGGGCGAAGGCGACGACCAGCAGGTTGCAGGCCATCCAGAAGGGGCCCAGGATCGAGCGCTGGAAGCGCGAGGCCGTCTGGTCCAGGCCGAGCCGCCACCAGAGGGGCGTGAGACGGATGGCGTCTCCCACGTCCTTGAACGCGGCCATCAGGGGACTCGACATGCAACCCTTCCTCGGCGCCTCGCGGCGATCGACAAGGGGCCTGCTTATAGAGCGCCGCGCCGCCCGACAACGTTTTGGAGGTCGGTCGAGCCTTGGTTTCTCAACAAGCGTGGGAAGTGTTGCGTAAAAACTTTAGTTGGCGCGGCGCTTCGCCCGGCGCTGTGAGACGCGCCCGCCTCGGCGGACGGGCGCGTCACGGGGCTAGAAGTCGGCGGAGATCGTGAACTGAATCGTCCGAGGCGGGGCCGGACGGAAGCTGGCCGGCGTGTTCACCGTGGTGTTGATGGTCCCCAGATAGTCCTTGTCGAAGATGTTATCGATGTTGACCCGGGCCTTGATCTGGCTGAACGGGCCGGCCGCGAAGCCGTCGCCGATGTCCACATAGGCGTTGACGATGGTGTAGCCGTCGACCTTCTCGCTGTTGACGAAGTTGGTGAAGCGGCTCTCCAGGTGGCGGGCCGAGACATTGAACAGCAGACCGTCGAACGGTTCGACCGTCACGCCGGTGGTGAACACCCAGTCGGGGAAGTCGGGCACCTTCTTGCCGGCGATGGACAGGGTGACGGGGCTGGCCGTGGTGCTGGCCCGATAGTTCAGGACGTCATCCTGGAACTTGGCGCTGTTGTACGAGACGTTGGCGTTCAGATAGGCCTTGCCGGCGAAGATCTCCGGCTTCCACTGGCCGCTGAGCTCGACGCCCTTGGCCTTCACCGCCCCGACGTTCTGGTAATAGGTCTCGGTGATCCCGCCGCCGCCGGGCACCGGAGCCGCGAAGGCCTGCAGCCGGTTCTTGAACTGCGTCTGATAGGCCACGATCGAGGCGTTGAACGTCTTGTGGTTGGCGCGATAGCCCAGCTCCCAGTTGGTCGACGTCTCGGGCGCCGGAGCCGCCACCGTCGGGCTGGCCGCCGAGAAGATATCGTCCGCGCCGCGCGGCAGGGCCATGTTCTCGGAGTAGGAAGCGAACACCTGGTCGCGGCCGGTCAGGCTGTAGACCGCGCCGACCTGCGGCAGGAAGCTATCCTTCCACTTGGCCTTCAAGGTCGGCTGGCGGCTGTTGATGTAGTCGTTCGGATTGCGATAGCCGGAGATCTTGTAATCGATGTCGGTGGCCTTGAAGCCGACCTCGACCTTCAGCTTGGCTTCCAGCAGGGTCAGGGTGTCCTTCAGGAAGAACTGCTGGGTCTGGCGCACGGACTTGTAGTCGCGCTGGGCGTGGACCCGCTCGCTGAACAGGGGCGCGCCGTCGGGATTGCCGTCCTGCACGTTGTAGCGGTTCTGCGTGCGGTGATAGTCGTCGTCCTCCAGCCAGAGGCCGGTCTCGATCTTGTTGAAGCCGACATGCCAGGCCAGCTTGGCGGTGACGCCCTTGCGCAGGCCGTCGATGCCGGAGAGCCCGTACTGAATGCCTCTGGGCGCGACGATCCCCGCGACGATGCCCTTCTCGGCCGTGTAGCTGGCCAGCGAGGTTGAATAGGCCTCGGGCGAGACGCCATAGCCGCCCTTGTCCTCGTAATAGGCGGTGGTGGTCAGGTCCAGGTCGTCGACGATCGGCGTGTTCAGCGTCAGGCCGTACAGGTGGTCCTTCCGGCTGTTGACCGCGAACTTGTAGTACTGGGCGTAGTTGGCGTTCGAATAGACCGGGCCGCCGGCCACCGCCGGCAGGTTGGTGGCGGTCTGCGCCGTGCCCGCCGCGCCCGGCGTGGGAACGATGCCCAGATAGGCGAAATACCGTCCCGAGCGCCCGAACACGTCGCCGGCCGTCCCGTTGTACTGGGCCAGGGTGATCGACGGGCTGTCGTAGTCGTAATAGTCGTTGTGGACGGTCTGGAAGGTGATGTCGCCGCCCTTGGGCAGGGCGTACTTCAGCTTGCCCTCGTAGTGCTTGCGATCGATCGTGCCCGGGCCGCGCCACAGGTCGCCCTTGATCCACGAGCCGCTGACATAGCCCGAGAAACCGCCGTGCTCGCCCAGCTCCAGGCGCAGGAACCCGCGGCGAAGGTGGTCGCTGCCCAGGGTGCCGCTGAACGCGCCGCCGGCCGTCTTGGCTGGGGCCTGGGTGAAGTAGTCGACGATCGGGCCCAGCGAAGCGTAGCTGGGCAGGGCGACATCGCCGGCCCCCGCCGAGGCGGTGACCCGCATCAGGTTCTCGTTGTCGACATAGCGATAGATCGGGCTGCCGCCGAACTGGTCGCTGCGGCCCATCGGAATATTGTCCAGCAGGAAGCCGATCTGCTGGAAGTTGAAGGCCCGCACCGAGACCGAGTTGCCGAACTCGTACATGCCCAGGGCGTCGTTGGCCTGGACGTTAAAGCCCGGCAGGGACTCCAGCATCTTCAGGCCAGTGATCCCCGCCGGCGCCGAGAGCAGGGCCTCGCGGGTGATCGAGACGGTGGCGGTCGCGTGGTCGGTGCCGATGGCCACGCTGGCTTCCGACAGCCGCTTGCCGGTGACGACCAAGGTGTCGAGCTCGGCGGTCTTGTCGGCCTGCTGGGCCAGTGCCGAGGTCGCGCTTCCCAGCAGGGTCGCGGTGAGCAGAAGCGCGCGAAGACGCGAGGTCGCGAGCGAGCGAGTTCGAATGGTCATGCATACCCCCAATCAATCACTGATAGGGGGAGCGTCGCCGTGGGGGCGGTTCAGGTAAATTTAGATTTTCTCAGGACTGTAACATATATTTCAGATTGATCATTTCGATGGCGTCAATGCCTAATAATTGCAAATATGAATTATTAGTTCGCGAAATGTATTTGAGTATTCCGGCGCTTGGTGGCGCGGATTGATTTAGGCGTTGCTGAGGCCCCGGAGGCTCGCTCGCTCGTCCGTCTGGGTCAGCCTGACAAACGGCCGCGCCGCCAATTTCGAGATCCCCAGGAACCGAGGTTCGCCCCGTCCTGGCAAGGCGTCGCGGGCGCGCGCGGCCTCAATGAAGGTCGATGGCCCGCCGGATGGGCACGCACCTACCCCGCGAGCGCGCGAAATCATCAGCGGAGGAGGGGCGCCCGCCGACCGCCGCCTCGGGCGGCGAACCTAAAGTCAAGAAATATCAAGTTATGAGTGTGCAGGATTGTCTCGGCGCCTTTGGATTGTGATAATGAGAGCGCTCGCGCCTGCCTGGCGGGCGCGTGGATGCGGGGGAGCCGTTGACGACGATCGAGATCGCGGCGAGCGCGTGGCGCGCCGTCGGCGAACCGCCGCCGGCCCAGCCCATGCTGATCGGCATCTCGGGCAAGCGCGATCTCCGGGGCGCGGAGGCGGCGGTGCGCGCCGCGCTGGACGTCGTGTTCGAGATGATCGACGGGCTCTGGCCCCTTGCGGCCCCAAGGCTGCTCAGCGCCCTGGCGGCGGGAGCCGACACCGTCGCGGCCGAGGCCGCCCTGGCGCGGGGCTGGCCGGTTCTGGCGCCTTTGCCCTTTCCGCTCGCGGTCTATGAGCAAGACTTCGCCACCGCGTCCGATGACCTGGCGCGATTGCGCGGCCTGTTGGCGCATCCGAACGTCTCGGCCTTTCCGCTGGCCGCGCTAAAACGCCCCGGCGATCGGGCGTTCGAGGGCGTCGAGCGCTGCCTTCACTACGAACAGGTCGGCCTGTTCATCGCCGAGCGGGCGACGCTGATGGTCGGCGTCATCGGCCCCGAAGAAGTCCCCGATCGCATCGGCGGGGCGGCGCGGATCCTGGACTTTCCTCTGACCGGCGATGACCCGATCGCCCGGGAAACGCGCGCCCGCAGCGTCGAGCTGCTACCGGAA
>NZ_SZWJ01000110.1:0-12578 GCF_012184455.1 Caulobacter sp. SSI4214
TCTAGAGCGTTAGGCTGAAAGTGGCAACCGGCTTCAGCCCAACGCTCTAAACATATGATTTAGAGGTTTTTTTGACGCGTGAAATCGATTCCGACTTCAGGCTAAAGGCTCTAGGCGGCCACGCGGGCGTCGAGCGCCTCAAGCTTGGCCAGGATGCGGTCCAGCGTCGAGCGCTTCACCGGCTTGCCGTCGCGGAGCTTGGTCCAGGTTGTCTCGCTGATCGCATAGCAATCGAACAGATGCTCGCGCGTGATCGCCGGCAAGCGCGCGCGCAAACGCTGGAAAATCTCACGAGAGGCGGTGACGGTTTCAGCCATGAAGGATCTACGCGAGGATAACGGGCACGGATGAGAAGCAGGTGGGTAAACTATCGCTTTCCTATGACGACCGTGTGGAACGCGGCTATTTCACCATTGTAACAGATCGACAAAATCGCGCCCAAATTGACGGTGGCTGTCGCTTAGGCCGCCGAGGTCTGTTCAAGAGCAGGGCAAGGAAGGGTCGTGCGCGCACGACTTCTTCGCCCCAGACAAGCGCCGACGACGCCAAGCGCCAGCCCGGCTCCGCCCCACCAGGCCAGTTCATTCGCCACGTCCCGCGCCTCGCCCACGGCGCGTTCCAGGTCTTGCGGCGAAATCTCCTCGTCGCCTTGAAGGGCTAGCGCCGTGGCTTCGCTGGTCGTCGCCAGGGTCTCGGCGGCGGCTCGATGCCCTCCAACCCCGGCGACCATGAAGGCCAGGCTCCAGACGGTCAGGCCCAGCAACGCCCCCCGGTGACGACTGGAAAACCGCCGCGCTCGCGTGGCGACCCAGACGCCGACCTCGAGGGCCAGGACGTTGGCGATCAGGAACCAGAGGCCGCCGCTGAACACCAGCCCATTCACGCGGTCTTGGGTCAGCTGGAACGGATCGGCGACGACGTTCCCCACCGCGAGCCCGAGAAGATCCAGCAGGGCCGCCAGCGCGATCGCGACCGGAACGCCGGCCAAAGCGATGCTCCAAGCAGCGGCGCGACGATCGGCCTCGGCGGGGGCATGGATATTCGGCGCGGCCATTGCGGTTCTCCAGTCAGGCGGAGAACTCCGTGAGGACCGGGAAAGTTGCCTCGGGTTCAGAGGATAAAGCGCATTCCATCATAGGCCGCCTCGACGCCGGACGGCAGACGCGCCGACAAGACGTGATAGTCGAGGTCGATATGCAGATTGGTCAGGATCGCCCTTCGGGGCTTCGCCTTGGCGATCCACTCCAGCGCCAGATCGACATGCGCATGGGTCGGATGAGGCGTCCAGCGCAGGGCGTCGACGATCCAGACGTCCAGATCCTCCAGGTCCGCCCAACTGCCGTCGGGAATGGCGCGAACATCGGGCGTATAGGCCACACCGCCGAAGCGATAGCCGACCGCGCGGACCCCGCCGTGATCGACGTCGAACGTGTGCACCGGGATCGCCCCGCTGGGTCCTTCGATCGCGAAGTCGACGCCCAACGGCGGGATCAGGCGCGGATCCAGGATGGCCGGATAACCGCCCCGCGTCTCGAACACATAGGAGAACCGGTTCAGCAGGCCGTCCCAGGTGGCCTGGTCCATATAGGTCGGGATACGTTCGCGCTGGTTCAGGAAGAACGGCCGCAGATCGTCGATCCCATGCGCCTGGTCGGCGTGGTCGTGGGTGTAGAGCGCCGCGTCCACGCGCTGGACGCCCGCTTGAGCGGTCTGCAGGCGCAGGTCGGGCGAGGTGTCGACCACGACGGTGGTCTGATGACGCGGACCGCCCTCGCCAAGCCGGCGCACCAGCAGCGAGCAGCGAGAGCGGTGATTCCGCGGTTCGGCCGGGTCGCAGTCACCCCAGTTGCCATCGGCGCGCGGAACGCCGCCCGACGAGCCGGAGCCCAGGATCGTGAACTCCAGAAGCCCGGTCACGGTCGGGGGATCCGGTCGAAAAGGTCGAAGAACGCGTCCTCGGTCCGCGCCTCTGTATCGGCCCGGCTCCAGCCGCGGATTTCGGCCAGCTTGTCGTAGATGTGCGGCAGATAGGCCGGTTCATTACGCCGGCCGCGCATCGGCACGGGCGCCAGATAGGGGCAGTCCGTCTCGACAATGATGCGATCGGCCGGCATGTCGCGGATCAGCGCCCTCACCTCCTCCGCCGCCTTGAACGTGGCGATGCCCGAGACCGAGAACCAGGCGCCAAGGGCGGCCGCGCGGGCGGCCAGTTCAGCGCCGCTCGTATAGCAATGCATCAGGATCTTGAAGGGTCCGGACGCGTGCTCCTCCTCGAGGATCTGGCCCATGACATCATCGGCTTCACGGGTGTGAACCACCAGCGGCAAGCCGCTTTGCCGGGCGGCGACGCAGTGCTGGCGGAACACCTGGGCCTGCACGTCGCGCGGCGACAGATCGTAGTGGAAATCCAGCCCGCACTCGCCGATGCCGACCACGCGCGGGCGCTGGGCCAGCTCGACCAGACGCGCGGCGACCAGGCCAGGATCTTCCTTGGCTTCGTGCGGGTGCGTTCCGACGGTGCACCAGATGTCGGGCCCGGCCATGGCGATCGCGTGCACGGCCTCGAAGGCGGAAACCTTGTCGCAGATGGTGACCATCAGGGCGACGCCGGCGTCGCGGGCTCGGGCGATGACGGCGTCCCTGTCCTCGGCGAACTGAGGGGCGTGGAGATTCACGTGGCTGTCGATGAGCATACGGCTCACATCGCCGCCTTGGCCGCCGCGCGCAAGTCCGAGATGACGCTCCAGAAGGCGTCCCCGCGATCAAGGTTCACCGCCTCGACCTCGCCCGGGAGCCTGGAGAGCCGCTCCCACGCCTGCGCCCAGCGGTCTAAGCCCTGTGAATTCGCGCCATCGGCCGCCACCCGGGTGGAGAAGATCCGCACCTGGTCGGCCATGCGGTCCATCAGAAGCTCGAACCGCGCCATGCCGTCCGCGCCCCGGAAGGTGTCGGCCATGGCCAGCAGCGCCCCCTCGTCGATCTTGGGCAGGGCCCTCAGGATCTCGTTGGCCGCGTCGTCGATCTCGATGGCGCCGGCGGCGGCCAGCTGCAGCGCCTTGCCTGGCGCGCCGTGAGCCATGCGGGCCAGACGCTCGGCGTCCCGCTCGCCGACATCGGCCATGCGCTCGACCATCTCGGCGGCGGCGGCGATCCCAGGAGCTGGCACGGGCAGGCGTCGGCATCGCGAACGAATGGTCGGCAGCAACTTGCCTGGCGCGTGGCTGATCAGAAGGATCACCCCGCGCGGCGGCGGCTCTTCCAGCGTCTTCAGCACGGCGTTGGCGGCGTTGACGTTGAGATCGTCGGCCGCGTCGATGATCGCCACCCGATAGGGCGAGACGGCCGGCGTCGTGGCGAAGAATTCGGGCAGGCGGCGGGCTTCGTCGACCGGGATGGACTTACGCGCCTTGCCGTCGTCGGTCAGGCGCTCCAGCACCATCAGGTCGGGATGTGAGCGCGCGGCGACCTGACGGCTGACGGCGTCCGACGGCGCCGCGCCGAGTAGTCCCTGACTTGGGTCCGGACGCGCGCCCAGCAGGCGGCGCGCCATCCTATAGGCCAGGGTCGCCTTGCCGACGCCCTCGGGCCCCGTCAGCAGCCAGGCGTGGTGCAGCCGCCCCCGCTCCAAGGCGTCGATGAACGCCGCCTCGGCGGCGGACTGGCCGTCCAGACGATAGACATCGCGAGGGTGAGCGGGCGCGTGCATCCCGGCCTCCATCGACCGGTTTCGGCGTGTTGTCCAGCCTCTAGGGGCGAAGCACCGTGGCGCCCGAATAGCCCATCGACTCGACCCGCTGACGCAGGCTCGAAGCCGAGCCCTCGTCCGGTCCGGCCGAGACGGTGACTCGGTAGAGCGTGCCGCTCGGACGTTCTATGGCCTCGATCGTCGTTCGTCCGGCCCCCGAGAGTTGTCGAACGGCCTTCTCGGCGTTCTCGCGGTTGGCGAACGAAGCGGCCTGAATGCGGTAAGTCCGGACCGGGGGCGGCGCGGCGTCCGGCGGGTTGATCGGTGGAGCCGACGACTCGGCCGGCGGCGCGGCCGCGATCAGCGGCGGCGGGGCCTCAGGTTCGCGGCGTGGCGTCAGGACCTGCACCCTCTGCGGCGGCTCCTTGATGTCGTCGAAGCTGCGCGGCGCGTTCGGATCGCGCTGGATCGAGGCGTAGCGGCGCGGCGCGTCGAACGCCGCCTTGGGCGCCGGGCCCACATAGCGAACCCGGACATGGGCGACGCCGGCGCGTTGGTAGCCCAGTTGCTCGGCCGCCGCCTTGGACAGGTCGATGACGCGGCCGTCGACGAAGGGCCCTCGATCATTGACCCGGACGAGCATCTTCTTGCCGTTGTCGAGGTTGGTCACTTCGACGAGGCAAGGCAGCGGCAGGGTCTTGTGAGCGGCCGATGGCACGTCCATGTCGAAAAGCTCGCCGTTGGACGTGCGACGATTGTGGAATTGCTCGCCATACCACGAGCCGATCCCGACGACGTTGTAGTCCTTGTCCTCGCGCGGATAGTACCAGACGCCGTTGACCTGATAGGGCTTTTCGGTGCCGCGCAGAGGCTTGCCGTCGCGGCCGATCGTCGAACCCGGACGGGGCGAGCCGCCCCGCGTGGTGTCGTGGATCGCCGAGGCCATCATGCCCGACTTGCCCGTCTCGTAGCGGGGCGTCGCGCAAGCGGCCAGGCTGATCGCCGCCATGACCAGAAGGCCAAGGGCGCGCGCGTTTCGCCAAATCTGATCCAAACCTTCGTGCATCTGCCCGTCACGGACCCGGGGCGCGCCCCATCCACGCCATACTGTCGCTGGTTTGTTTTGAAGTCTGGTTAAGGGCGGATCACGCTGATATAGCCGCCTGCTCCGGACAGGTGGCCGAGTGGTTTAAGGCAGCGGTCTTGAAAACCGCCGTAGGTGGAAGCCTACCGTGGGTTCGAATCCCACCCTGTCCGCCAAGCTTTTCAAATCGCGAAAAAGCCTTTCAGGACAAGTATGTCGGCGATACGCACCGCGCTCTACGGCCAGGCTGATCATGATCTGGCGCCGTCCTCGGCGGGCGCGGTCCAGCTCTCGCCGTTCGTTCCAGGATCGAGCGATATCGCGTCGTTGCCGGACGAATCCTTCGCGGCCGTCACCGTTCGCGCCCCGGCCGGCGCGGTGGAGCGGCGTTTTGTCCTGGCTCACGCCTTGCGGATCCTCGCGCCGGAAGGACGCCTGACCGCCTTCGCGCCCAAGGATCGCGGCGGCCTGCGCCTGAAGAAGGAGCTTGAGGCGCTGGGCTGCGTCGTCGGCGAGAGCGCGCGCCGGCACCATCGCATCTGCGTCGCCGTGCGACCGAGCGAGATCGCTGGCTTCGACGAAGCGATCTCGGCGGGCGCGGCGCGACGCATCGCCGAGAATAGCCTCTGGACCCAGCCCGGCGTGTTCAGCTGGGATCGCCTGGACGCCGGCACCAACGCCCTGCTGCAGGTCCTGCCGCCGTTCGCGGGCGTCGGCGCCGACTTCGGCGCGGGCATCGGCCTCCTGGCCTTGAATGTCCTGGCGTCGCCCAAGGTGACAAAGCTGACTCTCGTCGAATTGGACCGGCGCGCCGTCGAAGTCGCCCGTCGCAACGTGACCGACCCGCGCGCCGAGCTCGTCTGGGGCGACGTCCGTCAGGGCGGACTGAAAGACTTGGACTTCATCGTCAGCAACCCCCCGTTCCACGAGGGCGGCGGCGAGGACAAGGCGCTTGGACAGGCCTTTATCCGAGCCGCCTCCGAGGCCTTGCGCAAGGGCGGCTCGCTGTGGATCGTCGCCAACCGCCACCTGCCCTATGAGGCGATCCTTGGCGAAAGCTTCGCCAAGGTCCGGTTGGTCGGCGAAGACGGCGGCTACAAGGTCTTCGAGGCCCGAAAGTGAGCGGCAAGGCCCTGATGGCGCGCCTGGATCGGCTGCTGGCCAATCTGGGGTATGGCAGCCGCAAGGACGTTCAGGCCCTGGTCGCCGCCGGCAAGGTCGTGCTGGATGGCAAGGCGCTAAAGGACGCCGGCGCCCGCATCGCCGTCGACGCGACCCTTCCCCAGCGCATGACGATCCGCGGCCTTCCGGTCGATCCGCCCGCCCCGCTTGTGCTTATGATGCACAAGCCTCTGGGCGTGGTCTGTTCGCACAAGGAAGAGGGTGAAAAGATCTATGATCTGCTGCCGCGCCGCTGGCGGCTGCGCGATCCGGGCCTCTCCACGGTGGGGCGCTTAGACAAGGACACCAGCGGCCTGATCCTGATCACCGACGATGGCGATTTTCTGCATCGAGTGATCTCGCCCAAGCGCCATGTGCCCAAGACCTATCTGGCCGCGCTGGACAGGCCGCTGACGGGCTCGGAGGGCGATGTCTTCGCCGCCGGAATCCTTATGCTGGACGGCGAGGAAAAGCCGCTGCTGCCGGCCAAGTTAGATGTGGTCGACGCCCGGACGGCCCGCCTGACGATCACCGAGGGCCGATATCATCAGGTCCGCAGAATGTTCGCGGCCGTCGGCAATCACGTGGTGGGCCTGCACCGCGAGCGGATCGGCGGCTTGAGCCTGCCCCCCGATCTCGAGCCCGGCCAGCATCGCATTCTAACGACCGCCGAAGCCGAAGCGGTGTTCAATGTCTGAGCCAACACCGGTCGATGCCCGGGGACATCACTGTCCGGTTCCGACCCTGAAGCTGCGCAAGGCGCTGGAGGCCGCCGCGCCGGGCGACGAGCTGTTCCTGCTGGCCACCGATCCCATGGCGCGCATCGACGTGCCGCACTTCGCCGCCCAGGTGGGCGCCGCGGTCCTTGAGATCGCCGACCGCGAAGGCGGCGTCATCCGTTTTCATATTCGGAAGGCGCCTTAAGCGCGATCGCCGCCGGGCCTCCGAGCAAGGCCGTCGGCCGATAGTCGAGGGCGATCTCGACCTCGGTGGCCAAGGCTCCGCCGAAGAAGATCGCGTTCGTGCTCCAGGAGAGCCAGATCAGAAAGATGATGACGGCCGAGATCGAGCCGTAGGTCGCGCCTAGGTGCACCACCTTCTCGACATAGAAGGCGCTGGCCCAGGACATGAAGACGCAGAGCGCGGCCGCCGCCACGCCGCCCGCCACCGAGGCCCGCCAGCCCAGGGGCGCGCGCGACATGGCGTAGCGATAGACGAGGGTCATGCCGACCACGATGCCGAAGCTGGCCCAGGTCCATTCGGACTGGATCCAGGAAACCCCCGCCAGCGGCCGGAGATTCAGGGCCGAGCCCAGCAGTCGCAGGGTCAGAAACACGCCGGACATCACGAAAAGCAGGCCGAACGCGGCGATCAGCACCAGCAAGGCCATCAGGTTGAAGCCGAAGAAGCCGCGTTGATTCTCTTCGTCGTGGATGAAGGACAGCCCCGCCAGCAACGCCTTGAAGCCCCGATGGGCGGCGTAGGCGCCGACGAGCAGAACGACGCCGCTTTGAAGCGAAAGGGCCTGTTCGGGCGTGTGGGCCAGGCGGCTCAGCTCGTCATGGAAGATCGGACGCGCCCCCGGCGGCACGAGCTCGGCCAGGCGCGTGGCCTGCCGCGCCGCGGCTTCAGGTGTGATCAAGAGGCCATAGGCGCCGATCAGGATGGCCAAACCCGGAAACACGGCCAGCAAAGCGAAGAACGAGGTCCCACCGACATAGAGCATCACGTCGCGTCCCCACAGACGCGACAGGGCGAGGCCAAGAACGCGAAGAACTTCCTGGACCCAGTGAATGGGATCAAGGTCCAGGTCACGCCAACGAATAGGGTGCCGATTTTGCATCGGGCGGACCATGGCGGCGCCGCCTTCCAGAGTCAAAGACGCGCCGCCCGGAACAGACGGCGCGTCTCCGCGGGCCTTGCCCGAAACCGAACGCCGCATCGAGGGACGGATGGCGCGACGCCCGGCTGACGTTCGAAAACTAGGATCCGCCACCTGAACCCAGCCTGAATGATCTCAGAGCGCGCCGGACGCCTTCAAGCTGGCGACCTGTTCCGCGGAAAAGCCCCAATCGGCGAGCGCTTCATCGTTATGTCCGCCGATCGGCGGCGGCGGTCCCTGGATCGCCCCGGGCGTGGCCGAAAAGCGCGGCGCCGGCGCCGGCTGCATGACCCCATCCACCTCGACGAAGGTCGCCCGGGCGGCATTGTGGGGGTGCTTTGGCGCCTCGTCCATTGTCAGGACCGGCGCGAAACAGACGTCGGTGGCGTCCATGATCGCGCACCATTCGTCGCGACTCTTCCGCTTGATGACCGCCGCCAGCTTTTCGCGCAGCTCCGGCCATTCCTCTCGACTCATCTGATGCTGGAATTGCGGGTCGGTGATTCCCGTCTTCTCCAGCAGCAGCAGGTAGAACTGCGGCTCGATCGAGCCGATCGAGATCCATTTGCCGTCTGCGCATTCGTAGGTGTCGTAGAAATGCGCCCCGCCATCCAGCATGTTGGCGCGTCGCGCCTCGGTCCACATGCCGCCCGCCTTGAAGCCGTAGAACATGGCCATCAGCGAGGCCGCGCCGTCGCTCATGGCGCAGTCGATCACCTGCCCCCGCCCCGTCTGACGCGCATGGATCACGCCAGCCAGCAGGCCAAACGCCAGATAGAGCGCCCCGCCCCCGAAGTCGCCGACCAGGTTCAGCGGAGGCACGGGCTTGTCGGTCGTGCCGATCGCCGCCAGGGCGCCGGTGATGGCAATGTAGTTCATGTCGTGGCCGGCGGCCTTGGCGTAGGGCCCGGTCTGTCCCCAGCCGGTCATGCGCCCATAGACCAGCTTGGGATTACGGGCCAATGCAACGTCCGGCCCGAGGCCCAGCCGCTCCATGACGCCGGGACGGAAGCCCTCGATCAGGCCGTCTGCCTGTTCCAGCAGCTTCAGGCAGGTCTCGATCGCGGCGGGATTCTTCAGATCCAGCGCCACCGATCGCCGCCCGCGCGCGGTGACGTCGGCCGGCGATCCGCGCCCCTGCCCCTTACGGTCGATTCGGACCACGTCGGCGCCGAGGTCGGACAGCAACATGCCGCAGAAGGGCCCCGGGCCGATGCCAGCGAACTCGACGATCTTCAGTCCCGAAAGCGGCCCCTGGCCCATGACGCGATCTCCCATTCTTCCCCTTTTCGGGGCGGTTCTCTGACCGTAGCCGCGTCAGTAGAGCGGCGATGACGTTCGGTCAGGCAACCCCCGAAGGAAACGGCGCCGAATTCGCCCCGCCCCGCGACGTTGCGCACCTTTGACCACGCAACGCCTCTGCTATGTTGAGGCGTCGAATCTCGGCGGCCTCCAGAGCTTGATGGCGGTCCGTCACCGAGCTTCGCTCCTGAAGCACGAGCCCTTGCCGGCTCTGCGGGATCGGCGAAGCCAGAGTTCGGGCGGAGGTTGGTTTTGGCGGTTGACGCCCGGATCCTGATCGTGGCGCGCGACGATGTTCGCGCGGGACCGCTGGCCGAGGGGCTAGACCGGTTGGGCTGGCGCACGATCACCGCGCGCGGTCCCTATGCCGCTCTGGCGGCGCTGGGCGATCTTCCGATCGAAGCCGTCATCGTCGACCTCGCGACCGCGGGGCCCGAAACCCAGACCCTGGCTCGGCGCCTGAAGGCCGCCGTCGCGCCGCGCCGCCTGCCGGTCATCGCCATCGGCGAGCCGGACGGCGACTATCGCAACCAGGCGTTCGACCTGACCCTGTCGCCGCCGCTGCATCCCTCCCAGGCCGCGCTGCGCCTGGAAACCCTCGTGCGCACCGCCATCGCCGAGGAAGAGTTCGAACTGCGCCTGGAGACGTTCGGCGAACGCGGCCGTCGTCTGGATCTCCCCGAAACGCCGGACGAGCGCTACCGCGTCCTGGCGGTCGGCGAGCCCGCGCCGCAGTTCCTGGCCCTCTCCAACGCCCTGCAAAATAGCGGCGCGGAGGTGATCGGGGCGTTCACCGCCTATACCGCGTTCGATTATCTGCATGAGCGCCCCTTCGACGCGGTCGTTCTATGGGCCGGCGACAGCCAGCAAGAAGCGCTGTCGATCGCGGCGGGGATGCGCCGCAACACGCGGCTCTTCCATATCCCGGCCCTGCTCTATCTGAAGGCCGAAAGCTATGTGACCATGTCCGAGGCCTTCCATCGCGGCGTCTCCGACGTCGCCTCGCCCGATACGCCCGAGATCGATACGGCGACGCGGATCATCGAGCTGGCCCGCAACTTCCGGCGTGGCGAGGCGATCCGAGGCGCCTTGGAAAAGGCCCGAAGCTCCGGACTGATGGACGCGGCGACGGGCCTCTTCACCCGCGACCTCTTCGCCGCCCACCTGGCGCGGCTCGCTCGGGCGGCGGCCGAGCGAGCAAGGCCGCTGTCGATCTGCGTCCTGCGTATCGCCGACAAACCCGAGACGGTCTGGGCGCGCCAGAACGGATGGCTGGACCGCGCCATTCCGCAGATCGGCTCGATGGTTGGCCGCCTGGTGCGTGTCGAGGACACCGCCGCGCGCCTTGCCACGGAGGTCTTCGCCCTGGCCCTGCCGGCGACCAATCTGAACGCCGCCCGCGCCGCGGCCGAGCGAATCGCCGCCGTCATCGGCTGCACGGCCTTTGACGCGGGCGAGGATCGGGCGCCCTTCGTCTGCGAGTTCGACATCGGCGTGGCCGAGGTCGAGCGTGGCGAGGGGGCGGTGAAGGCTTTGGAACGCGCCGCCGCCAGCGCCCTGAAGCGCGACGTCGGCTGACTCTCCGCGCCGACGCAAGCAACGCTTGGGCGCCCTAGGGGCAGCCCCTATATGAAACCTGTCCTGTAGCGGACAAGATTTCCAGAGGAGCGCGCCTTGAGCCAGACCATGACCATTGACGTGGTGGCCGACGTCGTCTGCCCCTGGTGCTATCTGGGCTGGCGACGCCTGAAATCGGCGCTGGCCCTGCGCCCGACCGTTCAGGCTCAGCTGATCTGGCGTCCCTATCAGCTGGATCCGACGCTTCCCGAGGAGGGCGTCGATCGCAAGGCCTACATGGCGAACAAGTTCAAGGATCCCGACAAGCTGAAGGCCGTCCACGCGGCTCTGGTCGAGGGCGGCGCCGAGGAAGGCATCGCCTTCGACTTCGAGGCCATCGAGATCGCGCCCAACACCAACGCCGCCCATCGCCTGATCCGCTGGGCCCTGACGGCGGGCGCGCAGGACCAGGTCGTGGAGGCGCTGTTCAAGGGCTATTTCGAGCAAGGCCTCGATATCGGCGACCCGATGGTGCTGGCCGACATCGCCGAAGCGGCCGGGATGGAGCGTCTGGTGGTGCTGCAACTGCTCTCCGAAGGCGCGGACAAGGAGGCGGTGGCGCGCGAGCACGGCATGGCGGTTCAGGGCGGGATCACCGGCGTGCCTTTCGCCATCTTCGCCGGCAAGGTCGCCGTGGTCGGCGCAGAAACGCCGGAACGGATCGTCGAGGCGATCGACCAAGCCCTGGCCGCCTAGAGCCTTTAGCCTGAAATCGGAATCGATTTCAGGCGTCAAAAAGGCTCTAAATCAAATATTTAGAGCGTGAGATGAGCTGAAACCGGTTCCCACTTTCAGCCTCACGTTCTAGGCTCGGGGCGTTCGCCTTCCGCCTCGGCTCTTGCTTTTTGCGCCGCAACAAGCGCATAAGGTCTTTCGTTGGCCCCCTTCCGTCGCGGAGGGGGCTATTTTCGTTGGAATTCGACCAAGAAGCGGTCCGAGGGAAGCGTTCAAGGCTTCAAGAGGGGCCCGATTTGGTCATTGGCGCGAGCCGCGCGTGTTTGTGTGCGCGGCCGCAGATGAACTGGACCTAGATGCCCTTCCCCGCTTCCCACCCCGCTCTTGAGCGGGCTCTCGCCGCTCAGGGTTACGCCGAGCCCACCCCCGTCCAGGCCGCCGTGTTGGCCGCCGACGCCGCTGATCGCGACCTCCTAGTCAGCGCCCAGACCGGCTCGGGCAAGACCGTCGCCTTCGGCCTCGCCGCCGCCCCGACCCTGCTGGGCGATGCCGAGACCTTCGGCCAGGCCGCCGAGCCGCTGGCCCTGGTGATCGCCCCGACCCGGGAACTGGCCATGCAGGTCAATCGCGAGCTGGCCTGGCTCTACGCCGAGGCCAAGGCCGCCGTGATCAACTGCGTCGGCGGCATGGACGCCCGGCGCGAGCAGCGCGCGCTGAACTACGGAGCCCACATCGTCGTCGGCACGCCGGGCCGCTTGCGCGACCACATCGAGCGCGGCCACCTCGACCTCTCCAAGCTGAAGGTCGCCGTGCTCGACGAGGCCGACGAGATGCTGGACATGGGCTTCCGCGAGGACCTGGAATTCATCCTCGACGCCGCCCCGCCCGAGCGCCGGACCCTGCTGTTCTCGGCCACCCTGGCCCGCGACATCGTCGAGCTGGCCAAGCGTTACCAAAACGACGCCCTGCGGATCGACACCATCGCTCGCGACGAGCCGCACCGCGACATCGAGTACCGCGCCGTGCGCGTGGCCCCGAACGAGGTTGAGCACGCTGTCGTCAACCTGCTTCGCTTCTTCGAAGCCCCCGGCGCCCTGGTGTTCGCCAACACCCGTGAAAGCGTCCGCTCGCTGCACGGCAAGCTGCGCGAGCGCGGCTTCGCGGTCGTCGGC
>NZ_SZWJ01000111.1:0-12505 GCF_012184455.1 Caulobacter sp. SSI4214
GCCGGCGGTTGGCGCCCAGGCGCACGCCGTAGCCGGTCTCTCGCGCCTCGACCACGGCGCCGGGGCGCGCCAGCAACCGCATCGCGCGTTCGGCCAGGCGACGCGCCTCAAGCTCGACCTCGAAGGCGGCGGCGCTCACGGCAGGTCCTCGACATGGATCGGCGCCTGGCGCAGGCACGCCTCCAGCTCGGCGAGGCGGCGATCGAAGGCGGCGTCCTCGCGCAGGTCCTCGATCTTGCGGCAGGCGTGGCCGCAGGTGGTGCGGTCGCGGCCGAACGCATAGGCCACCCGGTTCAGCGACCAGTGGAACGTGATGTGGGTCAGGTAGATGGCCAGTTGCCGGGCGCGGACCGCGGTGTTGGAGACCCGCTTGGGCGCGTTGATCTCGCCGGCCGGCACGCCGGTGGCCAGGGAAACGAGATGGGTGACGAAGCCGACCGTCAGGCGGTCGCGTCGGGGATCGGGCGTGACCGCCCAGATGTCCTCAAGGGCTTGAACCAGCATGGCGTCCTCTCCTCCGGGCAGCGAGTATTCCCGGTCGGCGCCACTATAGGTTTATTTTCCCAGACAGAGGAAGATATTCCTATCCTCGACATGCCTCGGGCTCTTAAGCCCTTGATTTAACCCCGCATCGCTCGCCTTACGCCCAAGCCGGGACGGGCATAGAGGCCGTCGCGCCCCAGGAGACGGCGGACCGAATCGACACGGTCGCGAGACCGTGGCCCGGCTCACCCCGCCTTGCCGGCCTGTTCGGCGATCCAGGCGTCGATGCGGGTTTCCAGCAGCGACAGCGGCAGCGAGCCGTGCAGCAGCACCGCGTCGTGGAAGGCCCGCTCGTCGAACCGATCGCCCAGCTTAGCCTCCGCCCGATGGCGCAGCTCCAGCAGTTTCAGCTCGCCGACCTTGTAGGCCAGGGCCTGGCCCGGCCAGGAGACGTAGCGCTTCAGCTCGACCTCGATATTGACCGGCGACAGGGCGGTGTTGTCGGTGAAGCAGGCGCGGGCCTGGTCCAGGGTCCAGCCCTTCCAGTGCATTCCGGTGTCGGCCACCAGGCGGCAGGCGCGCCACATCTCATAGGACAGGCGGCCGAACAGCTCGTAGGGGTCGCGATAGATCCCCATCTCCTCGCCCAACCATTCCGAATAGAGTCCCCAGCCCTCGCCATAGGCGTTGAAATAGAGGGTCTGGCGGAAGGCCGGCACGCCGGTCTGCTCCTGGGCCAGCGAGGTCTGGATGTGGTGGCCGGGCGCGCCCTCGTGCAGCACCAGGGCCGGCAGTTCGTACAGCGGCCGCTGGTCAAGCTCGGAGGTGTTGATCATAAGCCCGCCGGCCCGGCCGACCTTGGGGTCGCCGCCGAAATAGCGGCCGGTGGTATAGCCCTTCTCGATGCTGGCCGGCACCGGCCGCACGCCATAGGTCAGGCGCGGCAGGACGCCGAAGTGGGCCGGCAGCTGGTCGTCGGCGCGCTTGGCGATCTCGCTGGACTTTTCCAGCAGCTGCTGACGGCTGGTGGCGTAGAAGCGCGGATCCTTGCGCAGCATGGCGATGAAGGTCGGAAGATCGCCCTGGAACCCGGCGGCCTTCATCGCGTCGCGCATCCGGGCGCGGATGCGGGCCACTTCCGACAGGCCCAGCTGGTGGATCTGGTCGGGCGTCATGTCGGTGGTCGTGTGGCGGCGCACGAGGAAGGCGTAATAGCGCCGACCGTCCGGCAGGTCCGAGGCGGCCAGGCTCTTGGCGGCGTGGGGGACGTACTCCTCGGTCATGAACTTGACGAAGCCGGCGCGGGCGGGCGCGACCTTGTCGGTCACGGCCTTTTCGCCCTCGGCGATCAGGGCGGCGCGGTTGGCCAGGCCCGCCGGCAGGGCGCGCAGCGGCGCCAGCAGCGGATCCTCGGCCAGCGGCGTGGCGGCAGCGCGCTGGGCGCGCTCGAGCACCGCCTGGGCGGTCGGCGCGGCCTGGACGAAGCCGGTCTTCACGCCCCGCCGCGCGTTGTCGATATTGGCCGCGTACCAGCCTGGCATGGCGTTCAGCAGCGCGATCCAGCGCCGGGCCTCGGCCTCGGTCTTCAAGGTCATGCCGCTGGCGCGGTACAGCATCATCACGTCGAAGCCGCCGTCGCTGCTGAACGGCATCCGCGCCTCGTCGAAGGCCGCGGCCTCGATTCGGTCTTTCAGGCTGTAGAGCAGGAGATCGCGGGTCAGCCGCTCCTCGTCGGACAGGCCCTTGCTCCCCATGGCCGTGAGCTCGGCCTGGATGGTCTTCAGTTTCGCCACGCGGTCTGCGTCGGCGGCCGGCGAGACGTCGGGCAGACGCCAGCGGGCGTCGGCCGCGCCGCCGGAATCCGGATCCTCGCCCGGATCGCCCAGCGCCTCGTAGCGCGCCACGAGGCCCGTCAGGGTATCGGAGGGCGAGGCCCAAGCCGCCGAAGCGGCCAGCGCGGCCAGGGAAACGCCGATGCAGGCGCCGGCCAGACCGGCGCGCCAGGAGCGGAGGTGAGTCATGACGTCGAGCTTAGGCGAACGCCGTCCGCCCCGCGACAGCCGAATCGACCGCCACCGGTAGCGTGACCGGTCGTCGTAAGGCGTCCAATATTCGGGAAGAAACCGAGAATGGAGCGGGCGAAGAGATTCGAACTCTCGACATCCACCTTGGCAAGGTGGCGCTCTACCACTGAGCTACGCCCGCGCTATTCGCGAGATATGGTCTCATCCATGCATCCCGAAGACCGGGAGGAATGGAGCGGGCGAAGAGATTCGAACTCTCGACATCCACCTTGGCAAGGTGGCGCTCTACCACTGAGCTACGCCCGCATCGGAGGGGCTTCGAAGAGCGCCCCGCGACGAGGAGGCGGCTTATGGCAGAGCGCTTCGCGCTTTGCAAGCGCCCTTTGAGGGGTTGCGAAGCGGGTTTTTTCGGAGGCTTGATCCGGACGGGTTTCGATCGGCTTTTTACCTGGGGGCGGAGTCCAAGCGTTGCGTCTTTTCGTGTTCGGTCTGGGCTATGTCGGCGCGGCGTTCGCCCGCGCCTTGCGCGCGCGCGGCTGGGAGATCGCCGCCACGGCGCGGGACGAGGGTCAGGCCGAGCGGTTGCGCGCCCAGGGAATCACGCCGGCCGATCCGCACGACCGCGAGGCCATGGCCGCCGCCCTGGCCGGCGTGAACGCCGTCCTGATCACCGCCCCGCCCGGTCCCGAGGGTTGCCCCGCGCTCGACGCCCTGGTTCCCGCCCTGGCCCAGGCCGAGGCCTTCCCCGACTGGATCGGCTATCTGTCCACCACCGGGGTCTATGGCGATTTCGAGGGCCGCTGGGTGTTCGAGACCTCGCCGCTGAAGGCCCAGTCGATCGAGGGCGCGCGTCGGGTCGGGGCCGAGCGCGACTGGCGCCAGGTGGGCGCCGGCATGGGCCTGACGGTCGCCGTGTTCCGCCTGCCCGGCATCTACGGCCCCGGCCGCAGCGCCCTGGACCGCCTGCGCGCCGGCGAGGGGCGGCGCATCGTCAAGCCCGGCCAGGTGTTCAGCCGCATCCATGTCGACGACATCGTCTCGGGCCTGCTGGCCTCTCTGGACCGCCCGCGCGCCGGCGGAGTCTACAACCTGGTCGACGACAAACCCTCGCCGCCGCAGGACGTGATGGAACACGCCGCCCGCCTGCTGGGCGTTCCGGTTCCGCCGGACCTGCCCTTCAACGAACTGGGCCTGTCGCCGGCCACCCGCCGCTTCTACGCCGAGAACAAGCGCGTCTCGAACGCCCTGGCCAAGGCGGAGCTGGGCTGGCGGCCGACCTATCCGACCTATCGCGAGGGGCTGGCGGCGGTGCTGGAGGCGGGGGGTTAGAGCTCCTACTCGTCGTCGATCGCCGGAAGCCTTGGCGTGATCCCGACCGCGTCCAGACCGGCCGCGTTGCGCAGGCGCGCGGCGCGAGCCAGGCGGCGGCTCACCAGATCGCCCTCCTCCGGCTCGGCCAAACCTCGCGCCTCGGCCACCGCCGAGACCAGGCGTTCCAGGTCCTGGGGACGCGACAGCCTGTGGTCGCCGTCCTTGATCAGGCTGAAGACGACGTCGTCGGACGTCAGCGCGTTGGCCAGTTCCAGCGCGTGGGTCCACGGCACGTCCGGATCGGCCCCGCCCTGCAGCACGCGGACCGGAACGTCGATCGGCACGGGCCCGGGCAGGATCGACCACCGCGCGCCGTCCTCCAGCAAGGTCCGCGTGATCGGATAGCCGCCGTCGTCGTATTCCGAGGGCCGGATCCAGAAGCCGTCGCGGGCGATGGCCGCCTTGGCCTCGTCCGACAACTCGGGCGCCATCAGCTTCTCGGTGAAGTCCGGCGCCGGCGCGATCAGCACCAGGGCCTTGACCCGGTCCGGCCGCGCGATCGCCGCCAGACACGCCAGCCAGCCCCCCATGGACGAGCCGACCAGCACCAGCGGGCCGTCGGTGAGCGCGTCGATCACCGCCAGGGCGTCCGCGCGCCAGCGGCTGATGGTTCCCTCCTTGAACTGACCATCCGACTCGCCGTGGCCGAAATAGTCGAAGCGGACATAGGCCCCGCCCGTCGCCTTGGCCTGCTCGGCCAGGACCTCGGCCTTGGTCCCGGTCATGTCGCTGTGGAAACCCCCGAGCCAGACGACCGTTGGTCCCTCGCCCTCCACCCGGCGGAAGGCGAGGTTGGAGCCGTCTTCGCGCGGCAGGGCGCCCCGGGATTCGGTCATGGCGTCGCCTCGTTCCTTTCGCTAACTAAAACGCGTTCATTTCGCCGAGAGTGATGTGCCCGACCTGCCCGCCGATTTCACCCTGCTTCAGGTCACCCCCGAACTGGAAACCGGCGGGGCGGAACAGACGACGATTGATGTCGCCCACGCGGTCGTGGCGCAAGGCGGCAAGGCGCTGGTCGCGACCCGGGGCGGCCGCATGGCCTCGCGCCTGGAAGCCGACGGCGGCCGCCTGGCCCAGATGCCGGCTCAGTCCAAGAACCCCCTGGTCATGCTGGGCAACGCCGCGCGGCTGATCGACCTGATCCGGCGCGAGAAGGTCAGCCTGGTCCACGCCCGCTCGCGCGCGCCGGCCTTCAGCGCCCTGTGGGCGGCGCACGCGACGGGGACGCCGTTCGTGGCGACCTATCACGGCGTCTACAATGCCAGATCCAATCTCAAGCGCTGGTACAACGCGGTCATGACCAAGGGCGATCTGGTCATCGCCAATTCCGAGTACACGCGCGACCACGTCATTCGCGAGCACGACATCGCGCCCGACAAGGTGGTGGCGATCCCGCGCGGCGTCGACCTGTCGCGCTTCGAGCCGGGCGTGGTCGGGGCCGACCGCGTCGAGGCGCTGCGCAAGGCCTGGGGCGTGGCCGATGGCGAGCGGCGGCTGAAGGTGCTGTTGGCCGGCCGGCTCACCCGCTGGAAGGGCCAGGGCCTGATGGTCGAGGCCATGAAGATCCTGAAGGCGCGCGGCGAGGACCGGGTGCTGCTGCTGCTGGCCGGGGACGACCAGGGCCGCAAGGGCTATCGGGCGGAGCTGACCGCCGCCATCGCCGAGGCCGGCCTGGAAGATGCGATCAAGCTGGTCGGCCATTGCGACGACATGCCGGCCGCCTACCTGGCGGCCGACGTAGCCGTCGCCCCGTCGCTGGAGCCCGAGGCGTTCGGGCGGACGGCGGTGGAGCCGCAGATCATGGCCAGGCCGGTGATCGCCGCCGACCATGGGGCCGCTCGCGAGACCGTGCTGCCCGGCGAGACGGGCTGGCTGGTCAAGCCGGGCGACGCCGAGGCCTGGGCCGACGCCCTGTCGCGGGCGGGCGACACCGGCGCGGCCGGCCGGCAAACCATGGGCCTGGCGGCCAGAACACGTGCTCGACGGTTGTATTCCGTGGACGCGATGTGCGAAGCGACGCTCAAGGTCTATGCGCGCGTGTTGCGGGCCCGAGTTGCGGAGCGTTCGTCTTGAGCAAGGAGATCAAGAAGGTCCTGGTGATCAAGCTGGGCGCCCTGGGCGACTTCGTCCTGGCGCTGGCCGCGATGAAGAAGATCCGCGCGGCCCACCCCAAGGCCAAGATCACGCTTCTGACCACCCCGCCCTTCGAGGCCCTGGCCAAGCTCAGCCCCTATTTCAACGCCGTCGAGACCGACGGCCGGCCCAGCGACTTCGGCGAGACGCTGGCCATGATCGGCCGCATCCGCAAGGCGCGCTACGACCGGATCTACGATCTGCAGACCAACAGCCGCACCAACTGGTATTTCCAGTTGCTGCGCCCCTTCCCGCCGCAGTGGAACGGCATCGCGGTCGGCTGCGCCCTGCCGCAGAGGGGGCAGGCCCGGTTGCGGATGCATACGCTGGAGCGGCAGGCCGATCAGCTGCGCGCGGCGGGGATCTGGCCGGACGCGCCGACCGAGCCGGGCAGCGCCCCGCCACCGGACCTGTCGTGGATCCTGCGCAAGCACAAGGAGCCGCGCCCCGTCGCCGGCGCCGCCGCGCCCAAGCCCTATGTCCTGTTCGTGCCCGGCGGCTCGGCCCACCGGCCCGAGAAGCGCTGGCCGGTCGAATGCTACGCGCAGCTGGGTTCGCTCCTGAAGGCGCGCGGGCTGGATATCGTGATTATCGGCGGGCCGCAGGAAAGCGCCATGGCCCGCCAGATCCAGAAGGCCGTCGGCGGCGCGCGCGACCTGACCGGCCGCACCGACTTCGCGCAGCTGGCGGTGCTGGGCGCCAAGGCGGCCCTGGCCGTGGGCAACGACACCGGTCCGACCCACTTGCTGGCCGCCGCCGGCGCGCCGACCATCGCCCTGTTTTCGGACGCCTCGGACCCTGACCTGTGCGGCCCGCGCGGTCACGTGGCGGTGATCCGCTCGCCGGACCTGAAGGCCCTTCCCGTCAGCACCGTGGCCAGCGCGGCGGTGGCCCTGCTGCCGCGCTGAGGCGCGCCAAGCGCCGCTTCGCGCGCCTGGATAGAAAAAACTGGTCTCGGAGACCGTCTCTCCGAGAGCCTTCGCTTGATACGACGCGGTCGGCGCGTCATATATCGGGTTCTCGCGGCGCGCCCAGCGCGGCGCGCACGCGTTCAGCTATATTCCTGTCAACTGCCTCGGAGCCGCCCCTATTCGCCGTCCTATGCAAACGCCGCCCGTCAAGGATGGGCCGCGTATCAACGATGAAATCCGCGTCCCCCGCGTCCTGCTGATCGACCAGAACGGCGAAAAGCAAGGCGAGATGCCGACGTCCGCCGCCCTGGAAGCGGCCGAGGAAGCCGGCCTGGACCTGGTGGAAATCGTTCCGAACGCCAATCCTCCCGTCTGCAAGATCCTGGACTACGGCAAGTTCAAGTTCCAGGAGCAGAAGAAGAAGAACGAGGCGCGCAAGCGGCAAAAGGTCGTCGAGCTCAAGGAAATCAAGCTCCGCCCGAACATCGACATTCACGACTACGAAGTGAAGGCCAAGTCGATGCACCGCTTCTTCGAGGAAGGCGACAAGGTCAAGGTCACCCTGCGCTTCCGCGGCCGCGAAATGGCCCACCCGGAACTCGGCATGAAGCTGCTGCTCAAGGTCAAGGCCGACTTCGACGAAGTGGCCAAGGTCGAGTACGAGCCGCGCATGGAAGGCCGGCAGATGATCATGATCCTGGCCCCCCGCTAAGATAGAGCACCAGACGAACAGCAAGCGCCCCGATCATCGCGACCGGGGCGTTTTGTTTTCCAAATCCCGCTCCGCAAGCGCTCGACAGCTTCGCACTCTCTGGTAGAGTTTAGAGGGGCTGGGGGATTCCTGCGTGTTCAAGACCTTGTTCGCCGCGAGCGCGGCCTGCTTTGCGTTACTGTCCGGAACGGCCCAGGCCGCCGCCAAGCCGGACCTGGCGATCTACGGCCAGCTGCCGTCCGTCGAGAGCGTCGAGATCTCGCCCGATGGAACGAAACTGGCCTTCGTCGCGACCAATGGCGACGAACGTTTTGTCGTCATCCGGCAGATCGGCGGTTCAATTCTCAAGACCATCTATGCCGGCGCGATGAAGCTGCGCGGCGTCGAGTGGGCGGGTCGCGATCACCTGCTGGTGGTGTCTTCGAGAACCGCCGAGGTCCGCGGCGTGCTGGGCCGCTCGCGCGAATACCTGATGGCGCTGGATTACAATGTCGCGACTGGCCAGCAGACTGGCCTGCTGCGCAACCAAGCCGAGTCGATGAACGTCATTCTCGATTGGCCGATGGTGCGGATGATCGATGGACGGCCGTTCGCCTTCGTGGAAGGCGTTCACTTCGTCAACAACTACGGCCGTAACACGCTGTATCGCATCGACCTCGACAAGCAGACGACGCGGATGCTGGATTTCGGGTCCGAGAATGACACCGACGGCTGGCTGGTCGACGCCTCGGGACAAGCCGTCGCCCAGTCGCTGTACAATCAAAACTCCGGCCGCTGGGGATTGAAGATCCGCACCGGGATGAATTGGCGAAAGGTCGACGAGGCCCAGGCCCCCATGGGTTCGTATGGTCTCTCGGGCTTCGGCCGTGACGGCCAAACGATCCTAGTCTGGCGCACCGACGAGAAGAACAACGACCTTCTGCGCGAATATCGCGCGGACGGCCAGCGCGCGGATCTGCCCAGCGACATCGATCTGTCGGGCCTTATCCATGACCCCCAGACCCTGGCGCTTCTGGGCGGCTACAAGCTCAAGGGCGACGATCTCAACTACACCTTCTTCGATCCGGAAGCTCAAAAGACCTGGAACGCCGTGGTCAAGGCGTTCGGCTCGGAGCGGATCAGTCTGTCGTCGTGGTCCCAGAACCGGCGCAAGGTGGTGGTCCTGGCCGATTCCGCGACCGAGGGCCCCGCCTACGCCCTGGTCGATCTTGACGCCCGCAAGGCCGAGTTCCTGGTCCAGGTCTACAAGAACCTCGCCCCCGAACTGATCTCCCCCGTCCGATCGATCAAATACAAGGCCGCCGACGGCCTGGAGATCAGCGGCTACCTGACCCTGCCGCGCGGCAAGGATCCCAAGAACCTGCCGCTGATCGTGCTGCCGCACGGCGGGCCGGAAGGCCGCGACGCGCCCGGCTTCGACTGGTGGAGCCAGGCCCTGGCCTCGCGCGGCTACGCGGTGCTGCAGCCCAACTTCCGAGGGTCCGAGGGGTTTGGCTGGGACTTCGTCAAGGCCGGCTTCGGCGAGTGGGGCAAGAAGATGCAGACCGACCTGTCGGACGGCGTCCGCTGGCTGGCCAAGGAGGGAACGATCGATCCCAAGCGCGTCTGCATCGTCGGCGCCAGCTATGGCGGTTACGCGGCCCTGGCCGGCGCCACGCTGGATCGCGGCGTCTATCGCTGCGCGGTGTCGGTCGCCGGCCCATCCGACCTCAAGAAGATGCTGCTGTCGGTGCGCGAGGCCCACAATGGCGAGGCCTCGTCCTCGCAACGCTATTGGCTGCGCTTCATGGGCGCCGAGGGGATCAAGGATCCGGACCTCGCGGCTCTCTCGCCCGCCAAGCTGGCCGACAAGGTCGAAATTCCGCTGCTGCTGATCCACGGCAAGGACGACACCGTGGTCCGCTACGACCAGAGCCAGACCATGGCCGACGCCATGAAGAAAGCCGGCAAGCCGGTCAGCTTCGTCACCCTGGACGGCGAGGACCACTGGCTCTCGCGCGGCGCCACCCGCCTGAAAATGCTGACCGAGACCGTCGCCTTCGTCGAGAAGAACAACCCGCCCGACTAGGCGACACTCTCCAAAAAAACCGAAAGCTGTGCCTCGACAGGGATGTGCGCCTTGGTAGTCTGACCGACAGGGGCGAGGGGCCGCGGCCAAACGAAGTTCACGAACCCAGGACATGAACAGGCTGGCGCAAGCCGTGACCTATCGGCCCAAGCTTGGCTGATGAAACGCGGGGATTTGAAGAGCAATGGGCTTGATGATCAGGACCTTGGCGGCGCTCTTGGCGGCGACCAGCTTGAGCGGCGCGGCGATGGCCGCCGCGCCGCTAGAGGCGTATGGCCGCCTGCCCTCGCTATCCGAGGTCGCGATCTCCCCCGACGGAACCGCTTTCGCCCTGGCGGCGACGATCCAGGGTCAGCGCATGGTGGTCGTCAAGTCGATCAACGGACCGGTTCTGGCCTCGGCCGTTGTCCCATTCACCAAGATCCGCGCCTTGACCTGGGCGGACCGGGACCACGTGATCATCGAGGTCTCGCGGACCGATAGCATTGATGGCGTTTCCTACACCCACGAAGCCTTCCAAGCCGCCAGCCTCAACGCCCGCACGGGCGCGTTTGTCCAACTGCCGACCAAGGCGATGGACAGCGTTCTGAACACGATCGGCGGCCGTATCCAGCCAGCCCACGACGGCGCCAAGTTAGTGTTGATAGCGCCGCTGTTGGCCACGGTCGTCAACAATATGCAGGACGGCGGGAGCCACCTGGATCTCTACAAGATCGACCTCGACACGGGCATCGCTTCGCGCATCGTGATGGGCGACAGCACCACCTACGACTATCTCGCCAAGTCGAACGGCGCCGTCCTGGCCAAGGCTAGCTACAAGGAAAGCAGGACGCGCGACAACGCGACCTGGACGCTTGCTCTGCGTCGCAACGGCGCCTGGACAGACGTCTTCACCGCCACAGATACACTCAAGTTTCCGGAGCTGCGCGGGCTATCGCCCGATGGCCAGTCGGTGATCGTCGACACCTGGGACGCCGCCAAAAAAATCTGGCGTCCGACTCCAATCTCGCTCGGCGACGGCAAGATCGGCGAATATCTGGGCCCCGCTGTGGATCAGGGGGCTCTGGTGGGCGCGGATGGAGTCGTCCTGGCCCTCAGCCATAAGCTCGGAGGGCTACGCGAGTACGATTTTCTAGAGCCTCGGATGAAGGCCGTTTGGCCTGCTTTTCGCAACGCCTTTCGCAATCAGAGCGTATCTCTGGTGTCGTGGACTCCCGACCTGAAGAAGCTTGTCATCCACGTGGAAGGCAGTCGAACGGCGGGCGACTACTTTCTGATAGACACGGAGACCAAGCACATCGATCAAATCGGCTCGTCCTACAGCCAAATTACGCCGGCGGATGTGGCGATGGTGCGCGAGCTTCGCTACGCGGCGGCTGACGGTCTCGCGATCGACGCCATCCTGACGACACCGAAGGGGCGTCCAGAGAAGAATCTGCCCCTGATCGTGCTGCCGCACGGCGGTCCCGAGGCGCAAGACGATATCCGCTTCGACTGGTGGGCTCAGGCCTTGGCGTCGCG
Organism: Caulobacter sp. SSI4214; assembly: GCF_012184455.1. Classification (NCBI taxonomy): domain Bacteria; kingdom Pseudomonadati; phylum Pseudomonadota; class Alphaproteobacteria; order Caulobacterales; family Caulobacteraceae; genus Caulobacter; species Caulobacter sp. SSI4214. Next base: position 11,224 of record NZ_SZWJ01000111.1, read on the forward strand.
CGGTTACGCCGTGTTACAGCCGAACTACCGAGGCTCGACCAATCGGGACAACGCCTTCACCGAAGCTGGCTACGGCGAGTGGGGCGGCAAGATGCAAACCGATCTTTCCGACGGTGTCGCCTTCCTCGCCCGAGAGGGTGTCATCGATCCCAAGCGGGTTTGCATCGTCGGCGCCAGTTACGGCGGCTACGCGGCTCTCGCGGGCGTAACACTCCAGAAGGGGATCTACCGGTGCGCCGTATCGGTAGCTGGCCCGGCCGACTTGGCAGGCCGCTTCCACGACGAAATATTACGCTATGGAGAGCAGAGCTATCTGGTTCGCTACCGCAAACGTTCATATGGCGTCACGGGCGATGGCGATCCAAAACTGAAGACGATCTCCCCCGCGGCGCACGCCGGCAATGTCGAGGTTCCGCTACTGCTCATTCACGGCAAGGACGACACGGTCGTTCCCTACAGCGAAAGCCAGAAGATGGCGGCCGCCATGCGCGCCGCTGGCAAGTCTGTGGAATTCGTTACGCTCAGCGGCGAGGACCACTGGTTATCCAAGAGCGAGACACGGCTCCAGATGTTGCAAGCCACCGTCGCCTTCGTCGAGAAGAACAACCCGCCGGACTAGGGTCTTCCGGCGCGAGACGGCCGGCGGCGTCGAGGGTGGTCGCCAAGCCGGTCGTTCCAGCGTAAACCGCCCGCCTGATGTCAGAGCCTCAACATAGCGGCCGAGCCCTGGCCGTCCTTCTGCTGGTTGTCTTCATCAACCTGGTGGGCTTTGGCGTGGTCATTCCGCTGCTGCCCTTCTACGCCCAGGCCATGCACGCCTCGCCGTGGCAGGTGACGACGATGTTCGCCGCCTACAGCCTGGGCCAGTTCTTCGGCGAACCGCTGTGGGGACGCCTGTCCGACCGGGTGGGACGGCGTCCGATTCTGATCGTGACGATCCTGGCCAACACCCTGGCCTATGTGGCCCTGGCCTTCGCGCCGAACATCTGGCTGGCCATGGCGGTGCGCCTGATCGGCGGCTTCGCCGGCGGCAACATCTCGACGATCCAAGGCTACATGGCCGACGTCACCGCGCCGGAGAAGCGCGCCGCGCGGATGGGCCTGCTGGGCTCGGCGTTCGGGGCCGGCTTCGTGCTGGGACCGTTCATCGGCGGCGTGCTGGCCCATCCCTCGGCGGGTCAGCTGGGCTTCCAGATCCCGCTGTTCTTCGCCGCCGGCATGGCCGCCCTGGCGGCGCTGGGCATCTTCCTGTTCGTCGGCGAAAGCCGCGCGCCGGCCGCGA